>JAUHYB010000062.1 GCA_030426745.1 bacterium | reverse complement strand
TCTGCGAGCGCGGTGACGCGCTACAACCCCGGCGCCCGCGTCATCAGGCCGGGCAGGCGGGCGGGGTCGGAGGTCTCGGCGAAGCTGCCGCGGGCCTGGTGCACGTAGGCGCGCGGGCCGTCGGGGTGGGCCTCGTAGCCGAGCTTGGCGAGGAGCTCGCCGTCGACGGCCGGGTCGACGATCTGCACGACGCGCGAGGCGACGTAGGGGCGCAGCGCGGCGCGGGCCAGCGCGTGGGTCTTCGGGTCGTGCGTCGAGCCCACGATCGTGACGTGCAGCGGCGGGTGCAGCAGCAGGTCGACGGCGCGCGCGTAGCCGGCCACGAAGTGACCGTAGCGCTTGTAGTCGACGGCGAACGACTCGAGCGCCTCGCGGCCCGCGTCCTCGAAGTCCTTGTCGCAGCTGAAGTGCGCGAGGCGCAGCAGCGCTTCGGCCATCACGGAGTTCTCGAGGATCGAGCGGTTGCGGCGCCGCAGCTCGCCCGTCGCGCCCGGGTCGTAGTGCGTGTCGAAGAACGCGCCCGACGGCGACCGGTAGCGCTCGATCGTGATCGCGCCCAGCTCGCGGGCGACGTCCAGGTAGCGGTTCTCGCCCGCGAACTGCACGGCGTCGATGAGCGCGCGCAGCGTGTACGCCTGGTCGCCGAGCAGGCCCAGGAGGTGCGGGTGCCCGTCCCAGTAGTGGTGCATCCCGAGCTCGTGGTCGTACATCTCGGTCAGCAGGAAGTCGAGCGTCTCGAGCGCCAGCTCGCGGTAGCGGTCGTCCTCGAGCACGCTCGAGGCCTTGAGCAGCGCGGACACGGTCATCGCGTTCCAGTTCGCGAAGACGGTGCGGTCGATCTCGGGGTTCCCGGCGGCGCGGCGCGACTC
The DNA here is from genome assembly GCA_030426745.1 of bacterium. Taxonomy (GTDB): domain Bacteria; phylum Planctomycetota; class UBA1135; order UBA1135; genus JACKHV01. The sequence goes on along the minus strand of JAUHYB010000062.1, from coordinate 13,318 downwards.
GATGCTCGTCTTGTGCGCGTAGGCGGCGTCCGCGTCCTGGCTGCCCCAGAACGCGCCGGTCTCCTCGTCGCGCAGCGTCGTGCGCAGCCAGTGCAGGATGCCCTGCGCCGTGCGGCGGAAGCTCTCCTCGCCGGTCGTCTGGTACGCCTCGAGGTAGGCGAACAGGCGCTGCGCGTTCGAGTCGAGCATCTTCTCGTGGTGCGGCACGCTCCAGTCCGGCTGCGTCGCGTAGCGATAGAAGCCGCCCTCGACCTTGTCGTGGATCTCGCCCTCCTGCATGCGGCGCAGCGTGCGACGCACCAGGTCCAGGAGGCGGTTGTCGCCGGTCTGCGACCAGCGCACGAGCGCGAAGTCGATCGCCTCGGGGTGCGGGAACTTGTGGCGGCTGCCCCAGCCGCCGTGCACCGGGTCCGCCGTCTTGATGACGGTCTCCGCGACGCTCTCGACGATCTCGAGCGACAGCTCCGGGCGGTACTCGCCCAGCGCGGCGAGCGAGCGGCGCGTCGTCTCCTCGGCGACCGGCGTCGCGCGTTGCGAGCCGAGCCGCGCGTGGATCGCCTCGCGGTTCGTCGCGTAGTACTCGGCGATCAGCTCGAGGCGCGCGACGAGCTCGTCGACCTCCAGGTAGTTGTCGGCCGCCAGCAGATCACCGGCGTCGTCGAGGTAGGCCAGCGTCGGCCAGCCGCCCTTGGTGTAGCGGGCGTCGACGTCGGGCCGGCGGTCCTTGTCCACGCGGACCGGGAGGAAGTGGCGCTCGACCAGCGCGGTCACGCGCTCGTCGGAGAGCACCCGCTCCTCCAGCTCGCGGCACCAGCGGCACCACGAGGCCTTGACGAACAGCAGGATCGGCGCGCCGCGCTCGCGCGCGGTCGTGAACACCTCGTCGTCCCACTCCAGCCAGTCCACCATGCTCGTTCCCTTTGATCGGAAGGAGGCCGCGCCCGGACGAGTCGAATCGCTTCGAGACTCGCGTCCGGGCGGTCCACTCTAGGCGACCCCGACAGGGGATACGAGGGCTCGCGCCCGCGCGTCGGGAACGAAAGCGGCCCTCCCCGCGAACGGGAAGGGCCGCCGGAGAAGGGCGCCGCGGGGCCGCTCGAGCGGGTCAGTCCCAGTCGACGGACACGGCGTTGGTGAAGTTCGACCCGCTGCCGCAGGGCGAGAGGGCGGGGTCGCGGTACCAGAACTGGTAGACGCGGCTCTGGCCGGGCTGGACCGCGCCGTCGGTGACGATGGAGCCCTGCGTCGCGCCGGCGCCGTCCGCGTCCAGGCGGATCACTTCGAGACGGACGGTGGGGTTGCCGGCGCACAGCACGCCGTCCTTGAAGGGGAAGGCCGTCTCCGTCGCGCCCTGCACCAGCATGCCGGTCTGCATCGGGCGGGCCTGCGCGACGCGGAAGACCGCGTCGTCCGCCGCGACCGTGCCGGAGCCGACCGCCGACAGCACCGCGCCGTGGCCTTGCGAGTTCGCGCAGCCCTCGCCGGCGCCGAGCTCGGACTCGTTGACGCAGGGGCAGTAGACCGACGAACCGTCGCCGAAGCAGAACGGCTGGCCGAGGTCGCTCGCCGACAGCGTGATGCCGCCGAAGTCGATGCCCATCGCGCCCACGCCGGCACCGCTCAGGAGCCAGTCGTAGCTGGTGAGCTGCGACCCGTAGGCGCCGTACTGCTCGATCAGGTCGAGCGAGTCGAAGGCGCTGCCGTCGAAGCCGGTGGACAGACCCAGGTTCAGGCCGCCCGGCAGTCCGCTCGCGTCGACCTGCAGGCGGTCGGAGACGGGCAGGCCGTCGATCAGCACCAGCGCGCCGCTGCCGGTCGACATGTCGAGCACGCCGCCGCCGGCGGTGATGGTGAAGGTCTCGGGCAGGATCGCGTACTCGCGGCCGTCCGCGGGCGCGGGAGACCACTCGTAGCCGGGGGTCGCGACGTCGAAGCGCACGGTGACGGCGTCGCCGGAACCGGCGCCGGCGAGCGGGCCGGTCGAGATGGAGCTCCACGCGACCGTGCCGGTGAGCTCGACGCGGGACTTGCCGGCTTCGACGTCGCCGACGACCAGGAGGAGGGCGGCGGTGCCGCCGAGGAGGGAGTGGAGTCGCATGGGTGACCTCGGGTAGGGGTGAGGAGGAGTCGGGGGGCGGACGGCGAGGCCGAGCGGTCGTCGCTCGGCCCTCCTCCGCCGACCAGGAAGCGACGTCCTCCGCCCGAACCCGCACGGCGCCCACGAAGAAGCGAGCGTGGGACGGCGGTCCGTCCCACGCTCGCGTGGCCGGTCCGGGGATCAGGAGGGGCCCCGGACTGGAGTGCGCTCGAGGCCTAGAGCCAGTTCACTTCCAGGCCGTTCGAGAAGTTCGAGCCGCTGCCGCAGGGCGAGACCGCGGGGTCGCGGTACCACACCTGGTAGTAGCGGGTCTGGCCGGGGAGGACGTTGCCCTCCGTGACGACCGACGAGCTCGTCGAGCCCTGGCCGCTGGCGTCGAGGCCGAAGGGCTCGATGCGGTAGGTGTTGCCGCCCATGCAGAGGATGCCGTCCTTGAAGGGCGTGTTGATCGCGATCTGGCCCTGGACCAGCATCGCCGTCTGGCCGGGGCGCGCCTGGCTGACGGTGAACACGGCGTCGTCGGCCGCGACGGTGCCGGAGCCGATGGCGGTCAGCACGGCGCCGACGCCCGTCGAGTTCGCGCAACCCTCACCGGCGCCGACGGTCGACTCGTTCGCGCAGGGGCAGGCGCCGCTGGAGCCGTCGCCGAAGCACATCGGCGCGCCCAGGTCGGACGCGGCGATCTCGACGCTCGCGAACTCGATCGACATGAAGCCCGCGCCGGAGATGTTGATGCTGTACGACGTCAGCGTGGCGAAGTCGTAGAAGCCGAACTGCTCGGTGATGTCGAGCGAGTCGAAGGTCGCGCCGGTGAAGCCGACGTCGAAGCTGAAGTTGTAGCCGTCCGGCAGGCCGCTCGCGTTCATCTGCAGGCGGTCGGCGACGGGGAAGCCGTCGATCAGGACGAGCGCGCCGGTGCCGGTGGACATGTCGACGGTGTTGCCGTTCGCCTCGATGAGGAAGGACGACGCGTCGATCTCGTACTCGTAGCCGTCGGCGGGAGCCGAGGCCCAGGGCGTCCCGGGCGTCGTGACGTCGAAGGTGACGGTGATCGGGGTCTGCGGGGGGAGGCCGGCGAGCGGGCCCGCGTTCAGCGAGCCGAACTCGACCTTGCCGTGGACGGTCACGGCGACCGAGCCGGCGGTGGCGACGGAAGCGAGCGCCAGCGTGGCGGCGGCGCCGCCGAGGAGGGTGGTGAGTTGCATGAGGATTCCTGAGTCGTTGCTTGGGGGTCGGTTGGTGGTGGTTCGGGCGCTTCGCCGTCTCGCGGCGACCGGGGGGGCAGCGCGCTCGATTCGCCGAAGACTAGGGGTCGAGCGGGCATCCGGACATTGGGGAATCTTCCCTGTTCTGCGGTCCGGAGCGGGGTGAACCGGGCGTTCGTGAACGGGCCGAAGCCCCGCCTTGCGCCGCGCACGTCGCGGTACGAGCGCGCCGCGACGCGCCGAACCGATACCTGCCTCGAACGTCCGGAGGGAGTTCGCCGTGCGCGGGTGAAGGCGCGCGCGACGCTCCCGTCAAGTAGCGCGCGAGCGCGCCGCCCGGCTGGACGACGCGCTCGCGCTTCCCTGACTCCGGAGACTCAGCTCCAGATGACTTCGAGGCCGCTCGAGAAGTTCGAGCCGGTGCCGCAGGGCGAGACCGCGGGGTCGCGGTACCACACCTGGTAGTAGCGGGTCTGGCCGGGGAGGACGTTGCCCTCGGTGACGACCGACGAGCTGCTCGAGCCCTCGCCGTTCGCGTCGAGGCTGAAGGGCTCGATGCGGTAGGTGTTGCCGCCCATGCAGAGGATGCCGTCCTTGAAGGGCGTGTTGATCGCGACCTGACCCTGGACCAGCATCGCCGTCTGGTTCGGGCGGGCCTGGCTGACGGTGAACACGGCGTCGTCGCCGGCGACCGTGCCGGAGCCGACCGCGGTCAGCACCGCGCCGACACCCGTCGAGTTCGCGCAACCCTCACCGGCGCCGACCGTCGACTCGTTCGCGCAGGGGCAGGCGCCGCTCGAGCCGTCGCCGTAGCACATCGCGGTGCCGAGCTCGGCCGGGCCGCAGAGCGAGTTCGTGTTGCCTTCCACGCACGCGATGATGTCGCAGAAGGTGGCGCAGAACATCGGGACCGTGCCGGTGACGCGGAACTGGTCGCCGATGTCCATCGGCAGGCCGGTCGCCGGGTTGTTCGTGTCGCCGTTCAGCTGGTAGTTGAAGCCGGACGAGTCCGAGGTCCAGACCTTGCAGATGAAGAAGAGGTCCCACTGGACGGTGCCGCACTCGTCGATCGTGCCTTGCGCCGAAGCGGTGGAGGAGAGGCCGACGGTGGCGACCAGGCCGAGGGCGGCCGCGAGGACCGAGCGGCGGAGGGTGCTGAGGAGGTTCATGTGCGTTCCCTTGGAGTGATGGTGAGGGGGGCGTCGGAGGTCCCGGACCCCCGAGGACCGCTTCACACTACCCCGCATCCCCGGCCTCGAATATTCGGGTGAAAGCCCCATTCTGAAGTCGGGGGTGCCGGTAGCGGGTGCATGAAGGCTGGAATGACCAGTTGTCCCCGGTCGGGGCGGGCACCGCGCGGACCGCGCGGCGCGCCCGCGCCCCCTTCCCCCGTCGCGCCCGCGACGGGGGAGGGGGCGCGGGCGCCGACCTCCTCGGGTACGAGAACGGGCCGACGCAGCGTTCCTGCGTCGGCCCGTTCCGTGAGCCCGCCCCGTCGGCCGGGGAGAGCCCTCTCGGAGAGCTCGAGAGCCGTTCCGTCTAGCTCCAGAGGACCTCGAGGCCGCTGGAGAAGTTGGAGCCGCTGCCGCAGGGCGAGATCGCCGGGTCGCGGTACCACACCTGGTAGTAGCGGGTCTGGCCGGGCAGCACGTTGCCCTCGGTGACGATCGACGAGGTGGTCGAGCCGTCGCCGTTCGCGTCGATGCTGAAGGGCTCGATGCGCTCGGTGTTGCCGCCCATGCAGAGGATGCCGTCCTTGAAGGGCGTCGCGATCGCGATCTGGCCCTGGACGAGCATCGCCGTCTGGCTCGGGCGCGCCTGGCTGACGCTGAAGACCGCGTCGTCGCCGGCGACCGTGCCGGAGCCGACCGCGGTCAGCACCGCGCCGTGGCCCTGCGAGTTGTTGCAACCCTCACCGGCGCCGAGCGCCGACTCGTTGCCGCAGGGGCAGGCGATGTTCGAGCCGTCGCCGAGGCACATGACCGTGCCCAGGTCGGCGGGGCCGCAGGGGCCGGCGGCGGTGACGGTGTCGAAGGCGCCGGCGATGGGGCCGAAGCAGATGTGGAAGACGCCGGTGTAGGTGCCGGTGATGTGGACCTGGTCGCCGGCGGCCAGGCCGCTGAAGGTGCCGGTGAAGTCGAGGAAGGTTTCGCCGGTGACGTCATCGACGTACTTCAGGCAGTTCTGGCCTTGGACCATCGTGCCGCAGCCGTCGTAGGGCGTGGACTGAGCGCTCGCGGTCGAGGCGCCGACCGTGGCGATGAGGGCGAGGGCGCAGGTGCGCAGGGCGTGACGAAGGGTCATCTGGGTCTCCTGAGGGTGATCTCGGATTCGGTTGGGAGCGCGCGGCCGGGGGTCCGCCGGTCGGGCCGGGGCTCGCGCCCCCGTTGATTCGGAGTCAACCAGGCCCCGTGGAATTCGTCCAGGGAGTTTCCAGGAAACTTTTGTGAGACTTCGGAGGCTGGCGTGGGGGCGGGATCGGCGCTATGGTTCGAACACCGGCGCCGCCCTCCCCGCGCGCCCGACCCCCCCCATCCCATGCGCCTCCCCGAGAGTCCCACCCCCCCCGGCAGCCACCTCGAGTCCCGCGTCACCGAGATCGGCCGCGACCTCTCCAGCCGCGTGGGCGCCGTCCTCGACGCCCTCCCCGACGCGCCGCACGGCCCCCAGGCCCTGGCGACCGTGCTGGGGCTCGACAAGGTCCTCACCAGCCGCGTGCTGAAGGCCGTGCGCAGCCCCGACCCGCTGTCCGCGGTGCACCGCGCGCCGGGCCCCGAGCCGCTGCGCCGCCTGCTGCGCGCCGCGAAGCGCCGCGGCGTGCCCGCGCCGCTCGTCGAGCTCGGCGAGGCCGCGGTGTCGGACTTCGAGAGCCTGATCCGCACCGAGGCGGGGGACCGCTCCTCGCTCGGCGCGATCCTCTCCGCCTGGCTGCCCGAGGCGCGCCAGGAGTTCGAGCTGCGCCGCAAGCAGAGCGCGTTCAAGGCGATGAGCCAGCTGAAGGGCGTCTCGGCGTCGGTCGACTTCTCGACCGTGCTGCTCGCGCCCTCCGACGACGGCGAGCACCTCGACGTGGTGTGGGTGCTCGGTCAGTACGGCGTGCAGCGCCTGCGCCCCGGCGCGACGGTCAAGTTCGTGACGCGGCGCACGGAGCTCGAGCACGTCGAGCGCCGCCCCTACGACCTCTCGGGTTCGCCGATCGGTGACATCGACGACGTGCGCCTCGACGACTTCTGCCACGCGCCCCCGGCGCCGCTCGTCGCGCTGCGCCACGGCGACGTCGTGCAGTACACCCTGGGCGACTCGGGCTTCGGGCCGCGCTCGACGGTCGACGTCGTGCTCGCCGAGGTGAACCGCCGCGAGATCCGCCGGTACGTGCCGGCCGAGGAGAACCGCAAGAGCTACGTCTTCGCGGAGGTCTCGACGCCGGTGAAGCTGCTCGTGTTCGACGTGCTCGTGCACCACGACGTCTACCCCGGCTCGGATCCCGAGCTGACGGTCTACGACACGCAGGGCACGGGCTGGGCCGATCCGAACGACCGGACGCGCGACGTCGACCGCTTCGACGTCGTCGAGTCGGTGCGCCGCATCGACGCGTCCGAGCGCCGCGTCGCGGAGGTGCCGAAGCAACCCGCGCTGATGACGCACGTGTTCGAGAGCCTCGCGTGGGATCCGGACGACTTCCGCGCGTACCGCTGTCGCGTGGAGTACCCGATCTACGGGTCGCAGCTGACGCTGGCGTTCCAGCCGCCGTCCGCGCCCTGAGCGCGTCGGCGGCGGCGCGCGGACGGATCCGCGCGCCGCGCTCGCGCGTCGCTCAGCTCCAGGCGACGGACACGCCGCTGGAGAAGTTCGAACCGCTGCCGCAGGGCGACAGGTTCGGGTCGCGGTACCAGAACTGATAGTAGCGCGTCTGGCCGGGGGAGACGTTGCCCTCGGTGACGATCGAGGAGGCGCTCGAGCCCTCGCCGTTCGCGTCGGTGAAGATCACCTCGAGGCGCTCGGTCGGGTTGCCCATGCAGAGCACGCCGTCCTTGAAGGGCGTCTGGATCGCGACCGAGCCTTGGCCGAGCATGCCGGGTTGATGGGCGCGCGCTTGCGCGACGTGAAAGGTCACTCGGTCGTCCGCGACCCGCGGAGAACCGGTCGCGCGGAGAACGGCCCCGTGGCCCTGCGAGTTGGCGCAACCCTCGCCGCCACCCGGAGCCGACTCGTTCGCGCAGGGGCACGGCGCGCCGCTGCCGTCACCGAAGCACATTGGCTCCGCAACCAGGACGTTCGGCGCTTGGATTCGCGCGAAAGACTCCGAGGTTCCGCCCAGTGAGTCATCCAGGTCGTTTCCGTTGCCGTCGTTCAGGTTGGCGATGAAGTAGACGACTCCCTGATCCGTGATTGCCAACTGGTAGTACTTGAAAGCAGGAGCCGTCGGGTCGCCGGAGCCGATGTACACCCCGTCGTCGAAGCTGCCGTTCCCGTCGAGGTCCACCGGGTCGCCTTCGCGTGCGATGACGAGCCCATTCACGACAAGGACCGTGTCGCGACCGCCGTCCGACTCGTCCGTGGCGGCGATCAAGGCCCAGTCTCCGTTGGAGTTGAGGTTGCAAGCGAAGAAGCGATGCCCGTAGCGCTCGGTACCGCCCTCGATCGAGTCGCCGGTCTCCGTGAGGAACTCGCCGTTCAGCACCAGCCAGTCGTCGTTGGTGGTGGACTGGTAAAGCGAGTCACCGCCGCTCGCGATCCAGTCTCCATTCACGGCCATGCGGACCATCAGCGTGAAGTCGTTCGTCACCCCGGTCCCCAAGGTCGCGTTCTCGCGAATCACGACCTCGCCATCGATGACGCACACGTACCGACTGCCGGGATCGATGTGATCGGTCACGCCGCAGGTGAACCAGGAGGAACCGTCCGGCGTCCCGCCGGTGTCGGAGCCGTCGATGGAGATGAGCTGTTCCCCGGTGTCGAGCGTGGTTGCAGGGTTGCCGACTTGATAGAGCAGGTCTCCATCGCGGAGGATTGCGTAGTCGTTCGAGAGCGCGCAGTGCTTCACTGTCGTCGCGTGCAACAGGCCGCCGTCGTCGAACAGACGCAAGCCGGAGAGAGTGCGGCCGACGAGCTCGTCGCCGGCTGGTCCGGTGGAGTCGATCAAGCCGCTGATCGGATCGTTCTCTCGCACCAGGACCGTCCAGTTCTCGGCGACATCGCGCCGGAAGACCATGGCGCGACCACCGAGCGAGGGGATGGCGACCTTCGCATCGATCCCGATGTTCCCCGCTGAATCGAAGGAGACCGGGTACACCGGCTGGAAGGTGTGCCACGTCGTGCCGGGCACCTCACCGGGCACCTGCTGGCCTGCCTGTGCGAGGTTGACGGCGGCGAGGGGGCTCGCGGCCGACTGTCCCAGGACCAGCATCTCGCGCAGCAACGAATCGAGTTCGCTCTCGCCTCGGACCACCCATTGCGAACCATCGGGGCTGATCGTGAAGTCCAGGATCCGACGCCACTTCGATGGAGTCACCGAGCCGGAAGCGTCGAGAGTCCATGGGGTGTTGGAGGTCGGGTCCGCCGTGATCTTGCTGTACAAGACCTCGACTCCGTGTCCGTCTGCTCGCGGGCAGAGGCACAGACTGAGCGCGAACGGGATGGCGAGCGCGGCAGGTCGCGGATGGATCATCTTCTCTTCGTCCGGTACGGGAAGTCAGAATCCGAATCGAGCAGCAGAGTCTAGTCTGCGCTGTAAGTCACAATCCCACCACCCGCGGCCAGGGTCCCGAGAACACGAAACAACGGGCGCGAACCACTCGCGTGGTCCGCGCCCGCCGGGGGAGTCGGGGAGCGAGCGGGGGCTCAGCTCCAGGCGATCTCGAGGCCGCTCGAGAAGTTCGAGCCGCTGCCGCAGGGCGACAGGTTCGGGTCGCGGTACCAGAACTGGTAGTAGCGCGTCTGGCCGGGGGAGACGTTGCCCTCGGTGACGATCGAGGAGGCGCTCGAGCCTTCGCCGTTCGCGTCGGTGAAGATCACCTCGAGGCGCTCGGTGGGGTTGCCGGTGCACAGGAGGCCGTCCTTGAAGGGCGTCTGGATCGCGACCGCGCCTTGCACGAGCATGCCGGGCTGGTTCGCGCGCGCTTGCGTGAAGCTGAAGACCGCGTCGTCACCGGCGACCGCGCTCGAGCCGCTCGCGGACAACACCGCGCCGCGGCCCTGCGAGTTCTCGCAGCCCTCGCCCGCGCCCAGGTCCGACTCGTTGGCGCACGGGCACGCCGTCGTGACGCCGTCGCCGAAGCAGAACGCGATGCCGAGCGGCGGCGGGCCGCAGGGCAGGTTCTGGTTGTTCTGCGCGCAGTGGTTCACCGAGCAGAAGGTCGCGCACAGCTGCGGGACGGTGGCGACGACGCGGAAGCGGTCGCCCGGCTGCATCGGCGCGTTGGTGAACGGGTTCGTCTCGTCCTGCAGGTCGTAGACGAGCCCCGTGACGTCGGAGCGCCACACCATGCAGGTGAAGCCGTCGAACTCGACGGTGCCGCACTCGTCGAGCGCGGTCTGCGCGTGCGCGCTCGTCGCGCCGACGAACGAGAGACACAGGGCCGCCGCGAGCGCGCGCAAGGACGTCCCGGGAACGGAGTGAGTGGGGGTCATGGATCTGCCTTTCCGTGTTGACCCGCGCGCGGCGACGACGCTGCGCCCCGCGCGCTCCAGAGGAACTCGCGCCGCGCCTCCTACCGGCGCGCCGCGCCTCCAGTCTAGGCGCGCGACCCGGATCGCGCGCCCGCAACGAGAGCGGGCGCGGACCGCGCTCGGCGATCCGCGCCCGCGTGGAACGCGCTCGGAACCGGCGGCTTACTGCCAGTTCACCATCAGGCCGCTCGAGAAGTTCGAGCCGCTGCCGCAGGGGCTGATGCCGCCGGGGTCGCGGAACCAGACCTGGTAGTACCGGGTCTGGCCGGGCATCACGTGGCCGTTGGTGACGACCGACTCGACCGTGTTGCCGTTGCCGGAAGCGTCCGTGCTGAACGGCTCGACGCGCTCGGTGGCGCCGCCCATGCAGAGGATGCCGTCCTTGAAGGGCGTCGAGATCGCGATCTGGCCCTGGACCAGCATCGCGGTCTGGTTCGCCCGCGCCTGGCTGACCGAGAAGACCGTGTCGTCACCGGCGACGGAGCCGGAGCCCGCGGCCGAGAGGATCGCGCCGAAGCCTTGCGAGTGCTTGCAGCCCTCGCCGGCGCCGAGCGTCGACTCGTTGGCGCAGGGGCAGGCACCGTTCGTGCCGTCGCCGAAGCACATCGCGACTGGCGCGAAGACGTTCGGCGCCTGCATGCGGGCGAAGGCGTCCGGGCCGCCGAAGCCGGCGTCGTTCAGGTCGTTGCCCATGCCGTCGTTCAGCTTGGCGATGAAGTACACCATGCCGCCGTTGGTGATGTGCAGGTCGTTGGCGTTGAACGCCGCCGAGCCGCTCGAGCCGTCGCCCAGGAAGGCGCCGTCGTCGAACAGGCCGTTGCCGTCCAGGTCGATCGGGTCGCCTTCGCGGGCGATGACGACGCCGTTCACGACGAGCACCTGGTCCAGCGCCGGGTCGGCGTTGTCGGTGCCGGCGATCAGCGCCCAGTCGCCCATGTCGTTGCAGGCGACGGCCGCGATCGAGGCGCTGTAGGCCTCGGCGCCGCCCTCGACCGAATCGCCGGTCTGGGCGATCAGGTCACCGTTCATGATGACCCAGTCGTCGTCGTTCGGGTCGTCGCCGCGGACGATCCAGTTGCCGTTGCCCGACATCCGCGTCTGGAAGATGTCGGTCATGATCAGGCCGCCGGTCGCCACGGGGTCGCCCTCGCGCAGCACGACGGTGTTGTCGATGGCGAGGACCTTGTCGGCGGACGTGGCGTTGTCCGTGTCGCCTTCGATCAGGTAGATCGTGCCGTCCAGGCTCATGGCGCAGTCGGAGTAGCCCATGCCGTCCCAGAGCTCGCCCGGGATGGCCGACGAGATCGGCGTGCCGCACTGCACGAAGCCGGTGTCGTCCAGCATCGTCGACGGGTACATGCTGGAGTGGCAGTTGCCGATCGGCGTGACGCCGTAGAAGATCCGGCCGTCGTCCAGCAGCTGCACGCTGCCGACCGAGTTGCCGAGCGTCTCGTCACCGACCGGGTTGGCGGCGACGTCGCTGAGGCCCATGAGCGGGTCGCCTTCGGTGAGGACCTTCGTCCACACGCCGGCGGTCGTGCGCTTCATGATCAACTCGTCCGAGTTGCCGCCCTTGTGGCGGCCGCTCATGCCGATGTTGCCGCTCGAGTCGAACGACACCGGGCTGTTCGAGTCGAAGAAGTCCCAGAGGTGCGTGGCCGGCTCGCCGGGGACGGGCTGTCCCTCTTGCGCCAGGTTCTCGGCGGTCGCGGGGCTGCCCGCGCCGTTGCTGATGATCAGGATCGTCTCGAGGTCGGAGCCGAGGCGCGTGCGCCCCTTCACGACCCACTGCGTCCCGTCGTGGTTGACGCTGAAGTCCTCGATGGCGCGCCACTTCGTGGCGGCGGGCAGTCCCGCGAGGTCGAGGGCGCCGGGGATGTCGGAAGTCGCGCTGGCGTCGACCTTGCTGTACAGGATCTCGATGTCCTGGGCGAAGGCGGCGGGCGTCAGGAGCGCTCCGGCGAGAAGGGAGAGAGCGAGAGGTCGGGTATCGAGAGCGGACATGTGGAGGTTCTCCGTCGCTTGGTGTCTCGGTGGTGGTGCCCGGGGGGGCCGCCGATCTTATCTCCGGTCGGCGTGACCGATAGTGGCCTGGGAACGGAGGACCGACCATTCCGGACGGTCCGCCGTTCGACTTGTGTCTGCAGCGCCTTACGTCGCCGCAACCGGGGCCCGGGGCCGCCGCGACGAAGAACCGGCCCGCCCCGGGGGAGGGGCGGGCCGGCTGGGGGCGCGAGGCGACGTGAGGGGGTGCGACGCCCGCGGGCGCGGCGACGGGGGGGCGCCGCCCGTGAGGAGGCGCGGGGCCTCAGCTCCAGCTGACCTCGAGGCCGCTGGAGAAGTTCGAGCCGCTGCCGCAGGGCGAGATCGCCGGGTCGCGGTACCACACCTGGTAGTAGCGGGTCTGGCCGGGCAGCACGTTGCCCTCGGTGACGATCGACGAGCTGGTCGAGCCTTCGCCGTTCGCGTCCAGGCCGAAGGGCTCGATGCGCTCGGTGGTGCCGCCCATGCAGAGGACGCCGTCCTTGAAGGGCGTCGAGATCGCGATCTGGCCCTGGACGAGCATGGCCGTCTGGTTCGGACGCGCCTGGGAGACGCTGAAGACCGCGTCGTCGTCGGCGACCGCGCCGGAGCCGACCGCCGTCAGCACCGCGCCGTGACCCTGCGAGTTGTTGCAGCCCTCACCGGCGCCCATCGTCGACTCGTTGCCGCAGGGGCAGGCGACGCTGCTGCCGTCACCGGCGCACATCGGCGTGCCGAGGTCGAGCGGGCCGCAGTAGCTGATCACCGCGTTGTTCAGGCACATCGCGAAGCAGAAGCTGGGGCAGAACTGCGGGTCGCCGGTGATGAACACGCGGTCGCCGGGCATCAGGAAGTTGCCGGTGTTCGGGTCGAGCAGCCCGTAGTTGTTCGAGGGCGAGTTGCCCAGCTGGTACTGGACGTTGTCGACGTCGGCGCGCCACAGCATGCAGGGGCCGCCCATCTCGACGGTGCCGCAGGAGGCGATGGACTGCGCGGTGGCGGTCGCGGCGAAGCCGGCTAGGACGAGCGCGGGGGCGAAGCGACGAAGGAGGCGTTGGAGCTTGGTCATTGTGGTTCCTCGGAGTGGACGACGACCGGGACAGCGGTCGTGCGGCGGCGGGGGTCCGGCGCGGAGAGGCGCGGCGCGCCGCCGTCGGGGGGGAGGAACCAGTGGACGGGAAGCGGGGCATCCGCGTCAGTCGGGTATTCACCCCGTCTCCGCTTCGAACGCCCGTTCCGGGGTGCGCGGAGGGAAGGTACGGAGCCGGGCTCGTTCCTTCACCGCCCCCACACGACACCAGGCCTGCCGGGTTCCGCCCGGCAG
>JAUHYB010000448.1 GCA_030426745.1 bacterium | reverse complement strand
TACGAGCTGACCGGCTCCGCCTTCCTGTACACGGACAACACGGACTTCTTCGGCGGCCGGACGCTGTCGCAGGATCCGATGGGCGCGCTGCAGGGACACGTCGTGCGCACCTTCCCGAACCGCATGTGGGCGTCGGCGAGCGCCGGCTACAGCTGGGGCGGCGAGACGCGCGTCGACGGCGTCTCGAAGGACGACTCGCGCAGCTACGTGCTGTCGGCGCTCTCGGTGGGCATGCCGGTCGGCGACAGCCAGGCGCTGAAGGTCGTCTACACCCGCGGCGACACGAAGCAGCTGGTGGGCGTGGACGCGAACACGCTGGTCGTGTCGTGGAGCCTGCGGTTCTAGCGGGAGGTCCCCCGGTTCGCGTCGCGGCGTGTGGTGTGGAACGCGGCCCGGCGTGCGGTGTGGAGCGCGTCTCGGCGCGCGGTGTGGAGCGCGGTGTGGAGCGCGGCGCGGCGTGCCGTGCGGAGCGCGGTGTGAGGCATCGCCCGGCGCGCGGCGCGGCGCGCGGTCCGCGCTTGGAGCGGGTCGCCGCGCGGGATAGGCTCGCCGCATGAGCGCCGCACCGCGACCCTCCGCCGCCGCGTCCGGCGACCCATCCGTCGAGGGGGCCGTCGACGCTTCGGTCGACGCGGTCGCGCCGCGCCCGGTCGTGAAGTGGGCGGGCGGCAAGCAGGCGCTCCTGCCCGAGATCCTCGCGCGCGTGCCCGACTTCGACGGGGTGTACCGCGAGCCGTTCCTGGGCGGCGCGTCGGTCGCGCTCGCGGTCACCGCGCGCCGGCCCTCCGGGGACCGCGGTGACCGCGGCGAGCGCCGCGCCGTGCTGTCCGACGCGAACGCGTGGCTGATCGACACCTACCGCGCGATCCGGGACGACTGCGACGCCGTGATGCGCGTGCTCGACCACCTGCCGAACACGAAGGAGGACTTCCTGCGCATCCGCGCGGTCGACGTCGCGACGCTCGACCCGGCGACGCGCGCGGCGCACTTCGTGTACCTGAACAAGACCTGCTTCCGCGGCCTGTTCCGCGTGAACCGCGCGGGGCGCTTCAACGTGCCGTACGGCGCCTACGACCGGCGCTACTACGACGCCGACAACCTCAGAGCGGTGGCGCGCGCGCTGGCCGGCGCCGACCTCGCCGCCCGCCCGTTCGAGGAGGCGCTCGAGCCCGCCGCCGCCGGCGACTTCGTCTACCTCGACCCGCCGTACTGGAAGCTGGGCGGCCACGCCGACTTCAATCGCTACACCGCGGGCCAGTTCCGCGCCGAGGACCAGCAGCGCCTCGCCGCCCTCTGCCGCGACCTCGACGCCCGCGGCGTGCGCTGGCTCCTGTCGAACAGCGACACCGACTTCGTCCGCGAGCTCTACGCCGGCTTCCGCCAGGACCGCATCGCCGCCCGCCGCGAGATCAACCTGCGGTCGGGGAAGCGGGACGTGCGGGAGCTGCTCGTGTCGAACGGGTGAGGGAGGGCGCGCGCGCCGTGATCCGGCGCGTTGCGCCGCAGCCCTGCGCGTCGCCCCGCCATCCTGCGCGCTGCACCGCCATCCTGAGCGTTGCCCCGCCATCCCGCGCGTTGCGTGGGGCCCCGGCGCGACCTACCCTCGCGGGCATGCGGCGGTGGCAGTTCCTGTACTACGCGGCGCTCGTCGTCGCGGGCGCGGCGGCGCTCTTCAAGGCGCTGTCGGACGGTGACGCGGGCGGGCACCTCGTCTGGATCGGCATCCTGTTCGCGGCGGGGGCGGTCGGCGGGTGGCTGACGTTCGTGTGCGCGCGGTCGCGGATGCGGCGGCCGTGGAAGCCGATCGTCGTGGCGGTCGTCGCCTACCACGCGCTGTTCGGTCCGGTGATGCTGGCGTACTTCGCCGGCGTGGACGCGCAGCGCAACGACGACCTGCCGCTGCGGCTCTATCCGCACGTCGTCGCCTTCGTGAACTCGTTCGAGTAGCGCGCGCGCCGCTCGAAGGCTCCGGACCGCGTGCCGCGAACGAAGAACGCGCCGCACCGCGAACGGTACGACGCGCGTCTCGGAGCGCTCGAGTGCGACGCTCTCGTTCGCGCACAACGCGAACGGCGTCGAACGCGAGCGGCGTCGAACGCGATGGGGCGCTTACTCCATCTTCGGACGACGTCCGCGCGGCAGGTTCGCCTTGGGGATCGGGACGCCGGTGGACTTCAGGTACTCGACCAGCGGCTTGCGCGCGTCGGCCAGCGCGTGGCGCAAGTGCGATTGTCCTTCGTCCGCCGCGGCGTCGAGACCCTTGTCGATGGCCTTCAACGCGTTGATCGCGAGCTTCATGGACGGCGACTTCTTCATCTCGCGCGCCTGCGCGCGGGTCTTCACCTGGCGGATCTTCTCCTGCAGGTCGGCGATCAATTCTTCGTCGGAGCGGCGGCGGCGGCGCGTTCCGGCGGCTTTCTTCTTCTTGGCCATGGCGGATTCGGCGGGGGCGGAGGACGAGCGAGGGCGCGAAATGCAGGCGGCCGGGGACGCGGGTTCGGCCACGCACCGGAGATAGAAAACGGCGGGGGCGGCTTCAAGCTTTTCGGGGCGAGAGGGCCGAAAAAGCGCGCGGCGACGGGCCGAATTGTCGGCCGCGAGCGAGCGAACTCGCGCGGCCCCCGGCGGCGGACGGGCAGCGGGCGAGAGGCGGATGGGCGGCGCGCTGCGCACCCGCTACCCTTGGCGGCGATGCGCCCCGATCCTCGCCACCTGCGCGCGCTGCGGCGCAACGACCCGGCGCTCGCCGCGGCGATGCGGCGCA
>JAUHYB010000447.1 GCA_030426745.1 bacterium | reverse complement strand
CACGTCCTGCGGGAGCGGCAGGAGCGAGAGCAGGCTCGGTTCCGGTGCTGCGAGGGGCGCGCTGTCCAAGGTGGGTCGAGGATACCCGATCGCCGGTGCGAGGGCTGTCGCGATCGGCTGCACAGCCCTGAACAGGTGTAGCGTCCTGCGACAGCCCGCTCGCGGATCGGCCGGGAGGGGGCCCGTGGAAGGCCGCGCGCGCGCCTGGCACGCGAATTGGATCCGGGGAGCCGAACCCCGCGCGTCGCGACCGCTCTCCGCGGCCCGCGGGCCCGCGCCGCTCTCCCGGAGGACCCGAAGCTTGACCCGTTCCGCGCCGACCCCGGAGGGGGCGTCCGCCTCCCTCCCGTCCAGCCACGACGACGCCGTGGGCGACGCGCGCATCCCGCCGGTGAGCGGCGGGGACTTCGAGGGAGCGACGCCCGTCGCCGGCCGGGACTCCTGCGAGGCGGCGCGGACCACGGTCCTGACCGCGCCGTCGCACACACGAACCGGTTAGAGCCGGAGCAATCGGTCGAGGGCGTCGCGCGCGAGTCCCGGACACGCGACCGGCGCGGCGCCCCGGCCTCCTTCCGACCCCCCGTTCCCCCCCGGACGCGCGGACTCCCCCTGCCGCGCTCCTCCGCGCGGGCGCCGCGGCGCGATCGCGCGCCGCGGCGCCCCGCACCTCTCTCCGCGGTGCGAGGGCGCGCGCGTGATCGCGCGCGGCGCGCCGCTATGATGCGCGCGTGTTGCTCCCAACGGACGCGCTCGACGTCGGCGCCATCCTGATCGGCCTGTTCGGCGGCCTGTCCCTGTTCCTGTACGGGATGGGGCAGATGACCGACGCGCTGAAGTCGGTCGCGGGCGAAGGCATGCGCCGCCTGATCGCGCGGCTGACCGGCAACCGCTTCACCGCGGCGCTGACCGGCGCGTTCGTGACCGTCGTGATCCAGTCGTCGTCGGTCACGACGGTGCTGGTGGTCGGCTTCATCACGGCCGGCCTGCTGACGCTCGCGCAGTCGGTGGGGGTGATCCTCGGCGCGAACGTCGGCACGACGGTGACCGCGCAGATCATCGCGTTCGACGTCACCGAGTACGCGCTGGTGCTGGTGACGATCGGCTTCGCGCTGCAGTTCGCCGTGAAGCGCGAGCCGGTGAAGCGGCTGGGCGCGATGATCATGGGCCTGGGCCTGATCTTCTACGGCATGGGCCTGATGAGCGAGGCGACCGGGCCGCTGCGCACCTACGAGCCGTTCATCGACGTGATGCGTCGGATGGACGTGCCGCTGTTCGGCATCCTCGCGGGCGCGGCGTTCACGGCGCTGGTGCAGAGCTCGTCCGCGACGACCGGCATCGTGATCGTGCTCGCGGGGCAGGGCTTCATCACGCTGGAGGCCGGCATCGCGCTGGCGCTCGGCGCGAACGTCGGCACCAGCGTCACGGCGATCCTCGCCAGCCTGGGCAAGCCGCGCCCGGCCCGCCAGGCCGCCCTGGTGCACGTGCTGTTCAACGTGGTCGGCGCGCTGCTGTGGTTGCCGTTCATCGGACACCTCGTGGAGCTGGTGGTCGACGTCTCGCCGGCCTACCCGGACCTGGAGTCGACCGCGCGGCTGGCGGCCGAGACGCCGCGCCAGATCGCCAACGCGCACACCGCGTTCAACCTGATCAACCTGCTGGTGTTCCTGCCGTTCACGACGGCGCTGGCGGGGCTGGTGCAGCGCATCTTGCCGGACCGTCCCGAGCCCGAGCCGGAGCGCATCCGTCCGCAGTTCCTCGACCCGGTCTACCTGGACACGCCGGCGCTCGCGCTGGACGCGTTGCGCCAGGAGGTCCTGCGCTACGGCGACCTCGTGGCGGAGCTGGTGGACGGGATCCGCACCGGACCCTTCGACCGGTCCGCGGCCGAGGAGCGCGCCGCGGCGACCGACGACCTGAACGCGGAGATCGTGAGCTACACGCGCGAGATGCTCGTGCGCGGCAAGCTGACCAGCCGCGACTCGCACCGCCTCGAGGGCTTGATGGAGGTCACGAACTACCTGCAGTCGATGGCGGACACTGTCGCGGTGAACCTGGGGTCGTTGTTCGCGCGGTCCCGGCAGCGCCACCTGCAGGCCAGCGACGAGACGCGCGCCCGCTTCCACGAGCTGGGCGGGCGCATCGCGAACGCGCTGCGCACCGGGCTCGACGCGCTGCGCGACGGCGACCTCGAACTGGCGAAGGGCGTCGTGTCGATGAAGCCCGAGATCGAGCGCGTCGCCGAGTCGATCACCGCGCACCTCGGCGCGCGCCTGGCCGCGGACGCGCCGGAGCGCCTGCACACCTACCGGCTGGAGAGCCAGGTCATCGAGGTGCTGCGGCGCCTCTACTACTTCGCGAAGCGCATCGCCAAGGCCGTGCCCGCCGCCGTCGGCGAGCCCGAGGCGTCGCCCGAGACCCCGCCGGACTCTCCGACCGACCCGTCGAACGAGGCGGGCGCGGGCGCTCCGTCGCCGTGATCGCGCGACGATCCGGACGGGACGCGGCGACGCCGGCTCGACGCGCGCGGCGCGTGTCCCGCGGCGCTATCGTGTACGGCGACATGCCGCACCCCCCGCTCCGCCGCGCGGCCGTCGCCGCGCTCGCCCTCTCCCTCGGCGCGCTCGCGTGTCGCCAACCGAACGAGGCGCGCGACGCCGGCCTCGCGGACGCCGCGACCGAGCTGCGCGCCGCCTACGCCGCGCCGCCCGCCGCCTGGCCCGCGGCGGACCTCGACGAGCGCCTGCCCGGCGACCCGCCGTCCCTCGA
>JAUHYB010000446.1 GCA_030426745.1 bacterium | reverse complement strand
GGCGGCGCCCAGCAGGCGTTCCAGATGCTCATGCTCGAGCACATCGAGGAGATCTCGCGGACGGCGTCCGAGGCGATCCAGAACATCAAGTTCGACAAGGTCGTCGTGTGGGACCAGGGTCGCGGCGGGGACGGCGAGTCCGGCGGCGCGGCGGGCTTCCTGCGCGGGCTCGCGGGCTCGCTCCCGCCGGCGCTCGAGCTGATGAAGGACATCGGCGGCGTCGAGATGCCCGAGTACTTCGGCAAGCTCGTCTCGCCGGAGGCCGGGAAGGACGCGAAGCCGGCGGCGCCGGAGGGCGCGGCGACGGACGCGACGCCGCCGCAGGCGAAGGGCGGAGGGAAAGGTGATGCGAAGGGCACCACGAAAGGCGACGCGAAGGGCGCCGCGCCGGGATCGGCGGGTGACGCCGGCGACGCGCAGTCCGGCAGCGGCGCGAAGAGCGGCGACCCCGCCTGACCGAGGCGTACGGCACGCGGACGAGGGAACGGCGGACTCCCGCCTGACCGACACGCGCGACGACACGCCGACGAGCGAGCGGCGGACTCCCGAGTGGGGGTCCGCCGCTCGCGTTCGGTGTCGACGCGGCGCCCGGGCTCAGCTCGCGTTCGTCGTCGCCGCGCCGGGGTAGAAGAACAGCTGCGTCCGGCGCAGGAAGGCGACGAGCGCGCAGCAGGCGAAGGTGACGAGCGCCAGGATGAACAGCGTCGGCTCGCCGCCGGGGAAGTCGATGCCGAGTTTCGTGAGGTGCGCGCCGATCGCGCCCGCCATCACGCCCATGCCGAGCACCGCGCCGTAGGCCGCCAATCGCGGCGAGAGCAGCAGGACGACGGCGATCAGCTCGACCACGCCGCTGCCGATCCGCCCCCAGGGCTCCGCGCCCAGCTTCTCGAAGATCTGGATCGACTCCTCGGCCGCGCCGAACTTGTAGAAGAGGGTCTGGCCGAGGATGACGGCGGCGATCACTTGCGCGATCCAGCTGACGGTGTTCTGTTGCTTGCTCATATCGGGGTTCCGGCTCGGGGATCGATCGCGTGGGCGGAGGACAGCGTCCGTTCTCGAACGGCGCGGCGCTACGCCGACCCGTGGAGCGCGTGACGCGCCCGCTCGCCGCGAATCCCGACGACCTCGCCATGAGCCTCGCCTGCTTGCCCTGGTACGACTTCGACGAGCTGCGCGCCGCGCACGACTCCTTCTGGGGGGCGCTGGCGGCGCGGCTGGAGGACCTCGGGTTCCGCGACGTGCCCCGCCGGCTCTCGCACGAGGTCGACCACGACGGCGTGCTGCTGCGCGACGACCTGCTCTTGTCGCAGACCTGCGGCTTCGTGCTGGCGAACGAGGGGCAGCAGTGGATCCGCGCCGTCGCGACGCCGCGCTACGGCGCGCCGGGGTGCGTCGGTTCGGACTACGCCAGCTTCATCGTCGTGCGCGACGCGCTGCGGGCCGAGCGCGCGACGGACCTCGCCGGCTTGCGGGCGGTCGCGAACGAGCCGCTGTCGCACTCGGGGATGAACGCGCTGCGCGAGTTCGTCGCGCCGGCGGCGACCGGGCGGCCGTTCTTCGCCGCGGTGACGTGGAGCGGGGGACACGTGTGCAGCTTGCAGGCGCTGCAGAAGGGCGAAGCGGACTGCGCCGCGATCGACTGCATCGCCTGGGAACTCGTGCGCCGGTACCGCCCCGGCCTGTTGGAAGGGTTGCGCGTGCTGGCGACGACGCCGAGCGCGCCGGCGCCGCCCTTCGTGACCGGCCGCGCGACGTCGGACGAGTGCGTGGAGCGGATGCGCGCGGCTCTGGCGGACGTGGCGCGCGACGAGTCCCTGCGCGACGTGCGGGACGCGCTCCTGCTGCGCGGCTTCGACGCGCGGAGCGCCGCCGACTACGACATGATGCGCGGCGCGAACGCGCGGGCGGAGGCAGCGGGCTTGACCGAGTTCAGCGGCGCGCCGTCGATCTTCGCGGGCGAAGGTACGGTGCCGGGTGCAGAATCGTCGGGTTAGGAGCGCGCGGCGACCGGAGGCCGCCGCGCGCTCCTTACCCGACGATTCCGCACCCGGCACCGTACTTCGGGCACCGTCTCTTCGGGCACCATGCGTTCACCTCGCCAGCGCGCGCGCCATCCGCGGGATCAACGCCAGGTACCGGTCGTCCGTCCCGAAGTGTCCGCCCTCGAACTCCTCGTACTCGTGCGGCACGTCGAGCGCCTGCAAGCGTTCGCGCAACAGCCGCAAGCCGAACTGCAGGTGGAACTCGTCGCGCTTGCCGCACTCGAGGTGCAGCCACTCCAGGCGCTTCCAGGCGTCCGCGTGCTCCTCGATCATCGTCAGCGGGTCGAACGCGAGCCAGCGGTCCCAGACCTCCGCGACGCGCCGGCCGGTCCCGAACTCGACGGGCAGGTCGAACCCCAGCGGCGCGTCGTCGTTCGGCGAGTAGCACGCGCTCATCGCCAGCAGGTTGATCACCGCGTGCCCGTCGCCGTCCAGCTTCGGGTTCGCGTAGAACTCGTCCAGGAACGCCTGCGCGTCGCCGCCCGACGCCTCCAGCCCGCGCAGCGCGGCGAGGAACTCCGACGCATAGCCGTACTCGAAGCAGCAGTCGCCGGAGATCGACGCCGCCGCCGGGAAGACGTCGGGGTGGCGCATCGACAACCGCATCGCGCCGAAGCCGCCAGACGACTTGCCGAGCACGCCGCGGCGCCCGGCGCGCGTCGGGTAGCGCTCGTCGATGAACGGCACCAACTCGCGGACCAGGTGGTCCTCGTAGTTCCCCATGA
>JAUHYB010000061.1 GCA_030426745.1 bacterium | reverse complement strand
GGTGGGAGTCTGTGGTCTGGGTCGCGGTGTCCCCTCCCGACCCCCGGTGGCCAAGGGAGTCCGCGAGGGGCGGTGGAGCGGCCGATGGGGCTCGAACCCACGACATTCAGCTTGGGAAGCTGACGCTCTACCAACTGAGCTACGGCCGCGTCGCCGTTCGGACGGCGGGGGGAAGAAGGTAGCTCGCGGGCCGGGAATGGCAAGAGTCGGCCGGGAGAGGAGGCGGGGTGGTGCCCGGAGGCGGGCCGGAAGAGCTCCGGGCCGTCGGCCGCTCGCGCCGAGAACCGGCGCAGGGCCCCAAAGGAGGGGCTTTCGCTTGCCCGACGGGGCGGGTCGACCCTACTCTCTGTCCCCTTCACGCCGGGCCGGACCGGCGTCGGGGGCCGCGCCGGCCCCTCCCTCCACGGAACGACCTCGAAGACGAAGACCGGAAACCAGGCATGACCCACGTCGTCGCTGAACCCTGTGTCCGCTGCAAGTACACCGATTGCGTGGACGTTTGCCCCGTTGACTGCTTCAAGGAAGGCGAGAACTTCCTGGTCATCGACCCCGACGAGTGCATCGACTGCGGCGCCTGCGTGCCGGAGTGCCCCGCCGAGGCGATCTTCCCCGAGGACGAGCTGCCCGAGCAGTGGGAAGAGTACACGGAGCTGAATGCCCGCCTGGCCGCCGACTGGCCGCTCATCACCGGCAAGCAGGACGCGCTGCCGGACGCCGACGAGTGGAAGGGCGTCGAGGGCAAGCGCGAGCACCTCTCGGAGAAGCCCGGCCAGGGCAGCGAGTGATCGCGGGCGCGCGGGCCGCGAGGACGGCGGCCCGCACGCCGAACGGGAACGCGCAGGACGGCGCTCGCCAGTGAGGCGGGCGCCGTCCTGCTGTTCCCGGGAGGGTCGCCGCGCGGGTGCGTTCCGGGCGCGGAGCGCCCGCGCGGCCTCCGCCCCCCCGTCCGCTCGACGTCCGCTCGACGTCCGCTCGACGTCCGCTCGACCCCCCACCGGACCTCCGCGCGGTTCCGGCGCGGCGCCCGCCCGCTCTCGACGCGAGCCGCCGCTCGACCTCAGCGCGCGGCGGTGAACGGGTACTTCTCGAACGCCCCGGTCACCGCCTTGTCGAGGTGCTCCTGCATCTCCTCGCGCATCGAGTTCGTCACGCGCGTCACCACCGTGCCCTCCCAGACGAGCTGGTTGCGCTCGCGGTCGACCAGGTCGATGTTCAGCGTCCCCTCGGTGTACTCGTCGACGGTCGTCTCGAACCCGCCGTAGCCGCCCCAGGTGCCGTAGCCCGCGTAACCGCGATAGCCGTAGTAGCCGGCGGAGGGCGCGGCGGTCGTCTCCAGCTTCTGCTGGGTGTGCAGGCGGAAGTTGACGAGCAGGTCGGGCGTGTCGGACCGCGTGTAGCCGCGCGCCTCCAGCTCGCGAGCCGTCGCCTCCTGCAGGAAGCGCGTCGCCAGGCTGCGGTAGTCCTCGCTGTCGGTGCCCAGCTTCTCGTGGAAGCCGAAGGTCGCGTAGCGCGAGAAGTCGGCGTCCGGGTCGACGGTCGTGTAGACCTTGGTGCTGGAGCAGGCGGCGACGAGCGTCGCGGTGAGGGCGAGGAGGCAGTGCTGGGCGAGGCGTCGCATGGCGGGTCCTGTCGGGGTTCGGCGTCGCTCGAGTGATACGCGGCGGCGCGCGAGGGCGCAAACGAAAGCGGGCCGCGGTCGGGGGAACGACCGCGGCCCGCGCTGTTCGACGTCGCCCGGTCGGCGGGCGCCGCGCCCTGGCGCTACTTCTTCTTCGAGCGCGCCGTCTTGCGACGGGCGGCCTTCTTGCGACGCCCCGCCTTCTTGCGGGTCGCGCCGCCGCCGGCGCTGCCGCCGCCGATGTGCAGCGTGGTGCCGCGCGCCTTGCCGCGGCGCGAGACGCGTCCGGCGGCGACGAGCTCGTCGATCGCGGGCTTCAGCGCCTTCGAGTCCGTGCCCAGCGACTTGGCGATCACCTCGGTGCGCTCGCCGGCGTGGGCGCGGATCGCCTCGAGCACCGTGTCCGTGTCGACCGCGCGGCGCGAACGGCGCCCGGCTTTCTTGCGGCGCTTCGGGCCGGCCGCGCTCGCGATCGAAGCGCGCGATATGGAACCGTCGCGGACCAGCGCTTCCTGCACGGCCTCGAGGGCCGCTTCACGAATCAAACCGGTGAGGTCTTCGACGAAGGCGTCGACGCGAGCGCGGATGGCGGCGTCGGTGTTCTGTTTCGGCATGTGGGGTCTTCCTGTCGACGTGAGTCGCGCCTCGGCATGGGGAGCGGGCGCGGAGGAGATGGGTCGATTCCCGACCAGCGAGCAGGATCGGAGCGCGCGGACGCGAACGCGTACTCGAAGCGCACGCCCGCATCTGACTGGAAACGAGTCGACCGTGTCACGCAAAAAGATGAGCGGGAAATAACGCGAGGGATTCACACGAAGTGAATTCGCCGGCGCTTCACGCGATTGCGGGGCGATAGCGCAGTCGCCCTACCTCGCCCGAGACGGCCGTGATCACGCCGGATCCGCCGAATTGCGCCCGGAAACGGGCGGAGCGGAACGAGCTTCGCGCGACGCGCCTCCCCCATCGCCGATTCGATCGAAGAACGACCTTCTCCAAACACGCCGCGGCCGGAATCGACTCGCGCCGGGGGCCGAATCGGCGGCGCCGCGCCCCACGTGATCGGCTGCGCCGCGGCGCGCGCCGCTCACTCGTCCCAGAGGTTCGCCTGGGTGTACGGGCTGCCCGGGGGCGTCCAGAACTCGCCGGTGACGTAACGCCGAGCGAGGTCGAGCGCGTCGACGCGCGCGAGTTGTTCGGCGGAGAGCGCGACATCCGCCGCGGCCAGGTTCTGCGCCAGGCGGCCGGCGTTCACCGACTTGGGGATCACGACGTTGCCGTGCGCGAGCGACCACGCGATCAGGACCTGCGCGGGGGTCGCGTCGGCTTCCTCGGCGACGGCCGCGACGACGGGGTCGTCCAGGAGGCGCGGCTCGTCGGCGGCGCGCAGCACGTCGGGGCGGTCCGCGGATCCGAGCGGCGAGTAGGCCGTCACCGCGACGCCCAGCTCGCGGCAGGCCGCGCGCAGGTCGCCCTGCGCCAGGTACGGGTGCAGCTCCACCTGGTTCATCGCGGGCTTGACGCGCGCGACGGAGTGCAGGGCGCGCAGCTTCTTCGCGCTGACGTTCGACACGCCGATGCAGCGCGCCAGCCCGGCGTCGACCGCGTCCTCCATGCCCTTCCACGTCTCCTCCAGCGGGAGCTTCTCGAAGGGGATGAAGTCCTTGGGCGACTTCGGCATCTGCTTGCCGCGCTTCAGCGCGACGGGCCAGTGCACCAGGAAGAGGTCGATGCGGTCGACGCCCAGGTCGGACAGCGTCTCGCGCAGCGCGGGCACGACGTCCTTCTTCGCGTGGCGGTCGCACCACAGCTTCGACGTCAGCCACAGCTCGTCGCGCGTGACCTCGCCGGCGGCGATCGCGTCCGCGACGGCCGCGCCGACCTCGCGCTCGTTGCCGTAGATGGGCGCGCAGTCGATGTGGCGATAGCCCTGGCGGATCGCCTCGCGGACTGCGGCGCCGACCTCGCCGGGCGCGGACTTCCAGGTGCCCAGGCCCAGCGCGGGGACGCGCGACCCGTCGTTCAGCTCGATCGACTGCATGGCGGGATCAGTAGAGGCTGCCGATCTCGTCCAGCACGGAATCGAGGACCACGGCGTCGAGGCCCTTGCTGTTCGCGCGCAGCGCCTCGGCGAAGCCGTCGACCTCGGTGGCGCTGTCGTCCGCCTGCAGGGCGTCCGCGACGCAGCCGGGATGCACGTTGATCGGCGACGTCCGCGTCTGCTGGCCGAACTCGACCGCGCGGCCCAGGACGACGCGCGGCGTGCCCTTCTCCATCGGCTCGCCGCAGTGCTTGCACTTCGCGCGCCCGGACGGGTCGAGCTCGGCGTAGGGGATCTCCTTCGCCTCCTTCTTCTTCTGCTCGGCGACCTCGCGCAGCTCGCGCAACTCCTCCAGCGACGGCAGGTCCGCCGGCTCGTCCTTCGCGAAGCGCCACGCCTCCATCGCGTAGGCCTCCTCGACCTTCTCGAACTGGCGCTTCGCCGCGCAGGCCAGGTGGTGCCACATGTGGCCGACGCCGAACGGGCCCTCGACGCGGATGCCGATGCGCAAGGTGTCCTTGGGGATCGCGCGGCGGCACGTCTTGCACTTCGCGCGGCCCGACCGCGCCCCCTCGATCAGGAAGGGCGGCAGCTCGGGTTCTTCGACCTCTTCGGTCTCGGTGGTCGGTTCAGCGGGGCTCATGGAAGCGTTCGGCGGATCAGGATTGGCGGTAGGCGGAGACGGACAGCTCGATGCCGAGGTCCCCCAGCACGACGAGCACGTCGGCGGGGACGCGCACGGTGTCGACGAAGGTCTGCGGCGCGGGCCCCGGCTCGATCGGGTTCAGCTCCATGTCCGTGTCCGCGATCCAGCGCACGCCGTCGGCCGAGGCGGAGCGGATCCAGTCGGCCTGCTCGCGCAGGAAGTCGGCGGCCTTGGTCCACGGCGTGCCGTCGTCGGAGCTGGCGAGCTCCAGGACGACCATGCGGCCGCGCAGGACCTCGAGCTTGCGGTCGGGGGCGGCTTCCGCGAAGCGGTCGCGGACAGCCTCCGCCTGGGGTTCGTTGCCGATGGCGCGCAGGACGACGTACATGGGGCGAACAGTCTCCGCGCCGAGGTCCGGGGGCGCAAGCGCCGTGCGCGGAAGGACGGGCCGAAACGCGACGCGGGCGCCCGATCGGGCGCCCGCGTCGTGTCTCTGCAGCGATCCGGCGGTCAGCCGTTGACCATCGCGCGCAGCTCGTGGACCGCGAACTTCAGCGCCTGGCGCGCCGCGTCGTCCAGCGAGTCGTAGACGATGTTGTCCTGCTCGAAGGGGTCGTTCTGCAGGTCGTACATCTCCAGGAACAGCTGCCCGCCGTCCTGCACGACGATGAACTTGTAGCGCTCGTCGCGGACCATGTGCCAGGTGAACAGCGTCACGTCCGGGTTCGCGGTCGGGTTGAACGCGCCGGCGTAGGCGCGGCCGCGCAGGCTGGGGCGCGTCGGCACCTCCAGGTACGGCAGCAAACTGATCGAGTCCAGCGGCCGGGACGGGTCGGTGTAGAGCGCCTGCGGCACGCCGGCCAGCTCCGCGACCGTCGCGTAGACGTCGGTCAGGTTGACGAGGCCGCGGCACTCGCGCCCGGCGACCTGCACGGCCGGACCGTGCACGATCAGCGGGACGTTGATGCCGCCCTCGTAAGGCGTCAGCTTCGCGTGCAGCGGCTCGAAGGGCGGCAACGAGACCGCCTTCGGCGTGCCGTTGTCGCCGGCGAAGAAGATGTTCGTGCGGCGGAAGGCGGTGCCCATGCCCTCGAGCATGCGCCCGATCTCGGCGTCCATCGCCTGGACCATCGCCTCGTACAGCGGGCGCGGGTTCGTCCGCGGGTGCGCGCCGGTCAGGTCGACCGAGTGCAGGTTCGACGGCGGCGCGTGGAAGGGCTCGTGCGGCGCGTGGAACGACACGACGCACAGCCAGGGCTCCGGCGCCGTCGCCATGAACGCCAGCGCCTCGTCGACCGTGTCCGTCGTCGCGTAGCTGGCGACCTGCACCGGCTGGCCGTTGTCGTAGCGCGTGAAGTTCGTGTAGCTCTGCGGCGCGTACAGGTTGTTCGGGTAGCCGCGGTACACCTTGTAGCCCTGGTCCAGGGGGCCGGCCTCGCCGCCGCCCAGGTGCCACTTGCCGAACAGTCCGCTCTCGAAGTCGACCGTCGGGTGCAGGCTCAGCATCTCGGCCAGCGTGACTTCGCTGTCGGCGAGCCCCTCGGCGTCGTCCGTCAGCACGAAGCCGATGCCGGTGCGGAACGGGTGGCGGCCCGTCTGGATGCTCGCGCGCGAGGGCGAGCACATCGGCGCCGTCCAGGCGTTGCGGAACAGCACGCCGCCGGCCGCGAGCCGGTCGAGGTTCGGCGTGCTCGGCGCGTTGGCCGACTCACCGTAGACGCCCAGCGAATCGACGCCCAGGTCGTCGGCCAGGACGATCAGGGTGTTGTGAGGAGTGGACTCGGTCGCGTCGGAAGGCTGGGGAGCCCCGTCGTCGGACCACGCGGCCGGCGCCGAGATCGCGAGCGCGAAGAGCCCCGGCGCGGCCAAGCGGAGAGGGGATGTCATGCGTGCGACTCTACTAGAGACCCCGCGTTCCCGAAAGCGGGTCCGCCCCGGGCCCCCGCCGGCGGGGCCGGGAGGGGGTCCCGCGCGCCGGCGGCACGGTACCTCCCGCGCCCGAGGCCGGACGGCGAGGCGCTCCGCCGGGCGCGCCCGACGAACGCGCCCCGCCGGAACGAAGGTGCCGCGACCACCGCCCCGTGGTCGCGGCCGGCAGCCGGCCCCGACCGAGGGGAGATCGTCGCGGCACCGTGCGTTCCGGCGAGGGGCCGCCGCCGCGCTCAATCGAGGATGTCGCCCAGGTTCAGGAGCTGGGTCTCGCCCGAGTTGTCGTCGACGCCGTCGTTGTCGTTGACGAGCAGCGCGTCGCCGTTCGGCAGGACGCAGAAGCCCTCGAGCTTCTCCGGGACCACGCCGCCGGTCGCGTCGAAGTCGCCCTCGACCAGGATGTCGCGCACGAGCGTCTTCACCGCCACGTCCATGTTCGGCGTCTGCGCGTGACCCTTCCAGGTCAGGTCGTCGGCGTCGAAGGAGTAGAGGCGCTTCACCGCGGCGTCGGCGCCGCCCTGGTTGTCGCGCTCGACCACGATCATGCGGCCGCCGCCGACGTGCGTGATCTCGCTCAGGCCGACCCAGCCGCCCGCGGCCGACGTCGCGGCGTCCAGCGGGTAGTAGGCGAACTGCCACGAACCGTTCGAGATGTTCAGGCGCGCGATGCGAGCCATGTCCGCCGGGTCACCCGCGTCGGCCCAGCGGCGCTGGACGCAGACGTAGACGTGGCCGTCGTAGGTCGTGACGCCCTCGAAGCCGAAGCGCAGCTGGTTGCCGAGCAGCGCCGGGCGGAAGTAGGCGACGCGGCGGATCAGGCCGTTCGCGTCGACGCCGAGCAGCAGGTTCGGCGACTCGAAGGGACGGTCGTTCGGGTCGCTGACGCCGTTCTCCAGGTTGCCGGCGCCCTCGGAGACGAGCCAGAAGCTGCCGTTGTTCTGGTTGGCGACGCCTTCCAGGTCCAGGTTCAGCGAGCCGTCCTCGTTGAAGAACGCGTCGACGTCGAAGTCGTCGGCGTCCGGGAAGGTGGCGGCGATCGTCTCCAGCGCGCCGCGCAGCGCGCCGTTCCCGTCGTTCAGCACCAGCTCCTCGCTGAGCAGCGCCGGCGACTGGTTCGTGTCGATGCGGTAGACGCGGCTGCCCTTGTAGTAGCTGTCGTGCACCGCGTAGACGATCCCCGGTTGGTCCGCGTCGGCGGCCAGGCCGGACAGCGCGCTCCACGGCGTCGGCGCGCCGTCCTCGTCGTCGACGGAGACGATCGTCGGGTAGTTCGACGTGCCGTCCAGCGTGTAGATGCTGATCGAGGAGCGGAACTTGTCGTCGCGCGAGTCTTCCTCTGATGCGACGACGAACAGGTTGCGCGCCGGGATCGCCAGCAGGCCTTCCGGGCCGAGGCCGGTCGGCAGCGTCTGGCGGTACTGCGGCGCGGCGGCGTCGGTCCACTCGTCGCCGAGCAGCTCGTAGACGAACACGACGCTCGAGCGCTCGGAGCCGATGAACAGGTACTTGCCGAGGCCGCCGAAGTCGCCGTACTCGGCGCCCTCGGGCTCGTTGCCCTTGTTCTCCGAGCGGCTCTCCGGGTAGTGGCCGACGCGCACCGCCTGGTGCTCGACGGACGCGCCGGGCAGGTGGATCGGGAAGCCGCGCGCGAAGAAGCTCGTGAAGCCGCGGCTGCCGCCGTAGAGGTCGCCCTCGTCGGCGGTGACGAACGAGTCGAGCGACGTCCAGGTGACGGCGTCGGGCTCGCGCGGGACCTGCGGCAGGAAGCTGTCGAGCTGGATGCGGTCGTTCTCGTTCGTGTCGATCTGGACCAGGTCGACGTAGCCCGCGCTGAAGTCCTCGACGATCGCGCCGTCCGACAGGCGGATGATCGCGAGGTGGTTGTTCTCCTGCATCGTGACGACGCAGTAGTTCGCCGCGTTGATGTCGACGAACTCCGGCTCCGGGTCGTTCGGGAACAGGTCCGGGACGCCGACCAGGTCGACGTTGCGCGTCGTCCAGGCGGCGGGCGCGCCGACCAGGTCGACGATCACCACGAAGCCGGCGGGCAGCTGCGGCGGCTCGCCGTCGCCCAGGTCCTCGTCACGCTCGTTCTCGATCGCGATCGCGGCGTACTGACCGTCGGGGCTGATCGCGACGGCGTCGGGCTGACCACCCAGCGCGATCGTGCGGACGATCGTGCGCGTCGAGATCTCGACGACGACCAGGTCGCCCGAGACGTTGACGAAGTCGGCGCTGGTGTTCACCGCGACCAGGGCGTAGTCGCCGTGGACCGCGACCGAGGTGGGCTCGCCGGGCAGCGCGACGATGCCGTCGGCGACCGGGTCGGAGACGTCGGTGATGTCGACGAAGCCGACGTGGTGGTTCGCGCTGTCGGTGTAGACCAGCGTGTTGCCGTCGGGCGTGGCCGAGACGATCTCGGCGACCGCGTCCTGGTCGATCGAGGTGTTCTCGAAGACCGAGAAGGTCGAGACGCGGCGGAAGGGGCCGTCCTCGGGCTGCTGGGGAACGCCGGCGACGGCGACGGGGGTCAGCGCGGCCGCTCCGAGGAGCGCGGCGCCGAGAAGGTGGTGCGAATTCACTGGGGTCTCCTCCAGGCGATGTGGATGAGGCCGCGCGACGGGGGGGCGCGCGGAGCCTCGATGAGCCGAGGATGGTCCGTGTGAATGTCGCACCGAGCGTGGAGCGAGCATCAAGAAGGCGCGAAGGTGCGGTGGCCGAAGGTACGGTGCCGACTCCTGCGCGATGCGAACGTGCCCGCGCGGCTCGACCATCTCCCGGGCCGTCGTCCCCGCCTACTTCCGCGGGTACGTCTCCACCACCCACTCGCGCCACGCCGCTTCGGCCGCGAGCAGGTCCATGCCCACGCGCTCCTTCACGGCCTCGCGCGCCGGCTTCAGCGCCTTCAGGTCCTCGAGCAGCGGGCGCAGCGCTTCGGGCTTCGTCGCCACGAGCCAGTCGTAGAGGCTCCACGACATCGCGTGGCCCCAGTCGGGCAGCTCGCCGGTCTGCATCCCGACCAGCTCGGTCCACACGCGCTCGTCGCGCTTCGCCAGGAACTTGCGCACGTCGACGCGCCAGTCCTCGTCGGTCCACTCCCACCGGCCGTGCGCCTCGTCGACGCAGTAGTGGCGGTGCTCCCCCACCACCTCGCGCTCGTACCAGTGCGCGAGGCCCGCGTCGAACCAGCCCGCGCCGTCGAGGCCGATCCACTGCTCCCGGAACAGGTTCGACGTCAACATGTGCGCGGCGTTGTGCGCGCTCAGCGCGACCAGCACGTCGTGGTCGTTCTCGAAGATCGCGTCCGAGGTGCAGGCCGAGAAGATCGGGTCCTTGCCCAGCAGCTTGTAGTCGCCCGTCGAGCTCGACAGCAGGTAGTCGCGCATGACGCGCGCGTGGTCCTCGCGGTCCTGCCAGAACCACAGGCGCATCCGCGCGCGGTAGTCCTCCTCCGGGACCACGGCGTAGTGCTCGTCGACCAGCCGCGCGACGTGCGCCGCGTCGCGGGCGGCGTGGTGGAAGAAGTGGTGGCCGTCGACGCGCTTGCGGCCGCGCTTCAGGCGCTCCACGCGGCCCGCGAAGAGGAAGCGGTCGTCCTCGACGCGGATCAGCTCCATGCCGAGCTCCTGCTCGAGCGGGTGCGGCACCGCCAGCCAGGCCGCGAGCTCCGCGCGGCGCGCCTCCATCGCGGCGTTGTCCGGTCCGCCCTCGCAGTGCTCGCAATCGACCAGCAGCGCGCCGCCGCAGGGCTCGCAGCGCGCGGCCACGCTGCAGTAGACGGTCGCCTCCAGCTCGCGCAGGTCGTCGTCGTGTTCCTTGCAGGCGACGACGCCGCGGAACTTGCAACGCCGACAGCCGTCGAGGGCGGGGAGCGGATCGGCGCCGGCGGCGAACAGGTTCGCCGAGAGCGCCACGGAGAGCGCGATGGTCAGCACCCCTCCATCCTAGGGTTCCCGGCCGCGGGACGCCGCACGGGTTTCGCGCGGTCGGCGCGCGCCCCTCGCGCGGGGACGCGGTCGTCGCCGGTGATGAGCACCACCACACGAACGCGCAGCCGCCGCCGCGCGGCGATGCAGGCGAACCGGACGAAGCCGGGCAAGGCGAGCTCGGGCGGGACGAAGGCGAGACGCGCGCACGACGGCCGGATGGGCGCCGCCGCCCTGACGCCGCGCGCGCTGCTGCGCGAGCTGCGACGCACCCTCGCCGACCGCGGGGTCGACGCCGACGCCGTCCTGCACCGCCGCGGCCAGCTCGAGGCCGTGCGCGCGCGGGCGCGGGGCCGCGCCTTCCCGCGCGAGGCGTACGTCCGCGCGATGATCCTGGCGTGGCTGAGCGCGCGCCGGCCGTGGACGCGTATCGGCGAGGAGCTCGAAGCGCTCGCCCGCGTCTTCCGCGACTACGACCCGCGCAAGCTGCGCCGCGCCGACCCCGGGGCGCTGGCCGAACGCGTCCTGACGCTGCGTTGCGGCAACCGCGGCATCCACCTGCAACTCGCGGCGCTGCCGGAGAACCTGCGGCGCTTGCAGGCGCTCGAGCGCGAGTGGGGTTCGCTGGACGCCTTCGTGACGTCCGACGAACCCGAGGCGATCGCGCGCGCGTGGTCGCGTCCCGGCGGCGCGGAGAAGCTGGAGCAGGTCGGCCCGTCCGTCGCGCGCGAGATGCTGCGCTTCGTCGGCGTGGAGGCCGCGAAGCCCGCGTCGCTGGTGCGGCGCATGATCGGGCCCGAACGGCTCGGGCTCGTCGAGGACGCCGGTCCGCGCGCCGCGGCCGCCGCCGTCGAGCGACTCGCCGCGGCCGCGAAGCGCGAGGTGACCGAGGTCGACACGCTGCTGTGGATGTACTGCGCGCCGGACCAGGCCGACGTGTGCGGGTCGGACCCGCGCTGTGACGCGTGCCGGCTGGCGAAGCACTGCCGCGTCGGCGCCGCGTGAGCGATCGGCGCGCCGCGCGGTGGACAGCGCGGCCGCGTCGTCGGCGGAAGGCCCCTCGAACCGTCGCCGGAACGCGCGCGGCGGGGCACGACCCGCGTCGCCGCCTCGCCGCGCGCGCCCGTCCCGGCCGGGGGAGCGCCGCGGGGCCCTTCGCTTGCGGTCCCGGGCCGCTCCGGGCATCCTTTGCCCCCGGTGGAGCCGTCGCTTCGGCGCGGTTCCTGACGAGTCCGCTCCCCGCGGACGCACTTTCGATTCTCGCTTGCCTGTGTCGCCTGCCGTTACTTTCGTGGTCGATAGGTCCAGTCGAGCACTCACCCACGACGACCCGATCCAATGGGAAAACGACTCTACGTCGGCAACCTCTCCTGGGACACCACCGAGGAAGCCCTCCGCGCCGCCTTCGGCGCTGATGGACGCACGATCACCGATGCGCACATCGTCACCGACCGTGAAACCGGCCGCCCGCGCGGCTTCGCGTTCGTCGAGTTCGCCTCCGACGACGACGCCCAGTCGGCGATCACCGCGCTCGACGGCACCGAGCTCGACGGCCGCAACCTGCGCGTCAACGAAGCGCGCGCCCGCGAGAACCGCGGCGGCGGCGGCGGCGGCGGTCGCTGGTAGACCGCGCCGGCGAACGACCGACACACGCGCCGCGGGCGCGTCGGAGCTCCACGGAGCGTCCGGCGCGCCCGCGCTGCATGACCCGCATATCCGCCGCTCCCCGACCCGACCTCCCCGATGTTCGCCGACCGCTTCCTGATCGCCTGCCTCGCCGCGACGCTGTTCGCCTTCTTCGCGCCGCCCGGCGAGGAGATCGTCGTCAAGCACCCGAACGGCCAGGTGAAGGTGCGCTACTCGATCGACGACCAGGGCCGGCTGGACGGCCCGTACGAGGAGTTCGCGGAGGACGGCTCGCCCGTCGTCTACGCGGAGTACCGGCAGGACCTGCTGGACGGCGACTACAAGACGTACTGGCCCGGCGGCGCGCTGCAGGTCGACGGGAACTACTCGAAGGGCTTCCAGGACGGCGCGTGGATCGAGTACGCGGAGGACGGGACGAAGACGCTCGCCGCGAACTACAAGAAGGACCTGCTGCACGGGCGGTACGAGGACTACCACGCGAACGGCAACCGCAAGGTCACGGCGAACTACGCCGAGGGCGCCCTGGACGGCAAGTACGTCGAACGCGACGAGGACGGCAGCTGGGTGCTGACGGCCGACTACGCGAAGGGCGCGCTGGACGGAACGCTCGAGGTGCGCGACGGCGACGAGCGCCTCGTGACGCAGCTCTGGAAGGCGGGCGAGCTGCGTGAGATCGAGGGCGTCGCGCCCTTCCCGAAGTCGGCGGAGGACCTGCTGACGGAGCTGAACGAGATCCAGGCCGAGCCCGAGGGCGCGACCTACGACGTCGAGGCCGACCCGCTGTCGCCGCAACGCGCCGCCGCGCTGCGCCGGCTGCAGGCGTACCGCCACCTGTGCGCGCTGCCGTGGAAGGGCATGGAGCTCGTCGACGAGTGGAACGAGCTGTGCGACGCGGCCGCCGAGGTGAACGAGGCCAACGGCGAGCTGGACCACACGCCCGAGCGGCCGGACGGCTTCGACCCGCAGCGCTTCCAGCAGGGCTACCGCGGCGCGTCGAACTCGAACCTGTGCGTCGGTCAGGACATGCCGGGTTCGCTCGACAGCTACATGGACGACTCGGACGCGCGGAACCTGGAGCGCGTCGGCCACCGGCGCTGGTGCCTGAACCCGCCGATGCGCAAGACGGGCTTCGGGATCAGCGGCCGCTACTCCGCGATGTGGTCGATGGACCAGAGCGGCTCGATGCCGAAGGGGCTCGACGCGATCGTCTACCCGCCGCCGGGCTGGACGCCGGTCGACATGTTCGGCGACCGGCACGCGTGGAACTTCGGCGTGCTGCGCGGCAAGACCCCGCGCGAGTCGGACGTGCGCGTGTCCGTGCGGCCGCTGGACGAGCGCTGGATCCCGTCGGCAGAGTCGCTGGAGTTCGACCACCGCGGCATCGCGCCCGGCGGCATCGGAACGGGGACCTTCTACCTGTTCCGCCCGGTCGGCGTCGACGTGTCCGTCGGCAAGAGCTACCTGGTCGAGCTGAGCTTCGACGCCGGCGCGACGATCGCGCACCGCTACGTCGTCGGCTTCTGCGAGGCGACGGACGGCGCGGGCGGCTGATCGGGACGCCCGCCGGTCCAGGGGGCGGGCACACACGAACCACGCCGACGAGAGCGTCGCGCGAGTCGCCGAGCGGCGCGGAGCAAGCGAACCGCGAAGCCCCTACCACCGACCAGACCCGGCACGGCGGCGCCCCGCGGCGCTCGATCCGCCCGAAGGGTGGATGCGTGCGGTGGACCCCTGCTTCTGCTGCTGCGGCCGCGCGCAGCCGTGGTTCGTTCTTCTTCGCGCTCTTTGCACCTTTGCGGTCGTTGCGTGAAACCGCGACTGGGGCCGTGCGGGCGCTCGGCCATGTCCCGGGGGTTCACTGCGCCGTTGCAGGGATGGACCGCGCGGGCGTCTGCAGCCGCCCGCGAGGTCCGTTCCTGCAACGGCGTCCTGCACGGCCGGGACACGTGGAAGGCAGCGCGAGTCCTCCGTCGCGGTTTCACGCAAAGGCCGCAAAGGAGCAAAGAGCGCAAAGAAGGACGAACCACACGCAGGAGGAGAGCAACGGATGAAAGGCATGCTCCACCCCAGGACTGGCAGCCACGGAGCAGCTCCAAGTTCCCGGCACCGTGAACAAGCCGGCGCAGCGCCGCACCGCGGCGCTTGATCCGACCGAAGGGAGGATGCGGGAGGTGGGCTCCTACTTCTGCTGCTGCGGCCGCGCGCGGCCGTGGTTCGTTCTTCTTCGCGCTCTTTGCACCTTTGCGGCCTTTGCGTGAAACAGGGGCTGGGGCCGTGCGGGTGCTCGGCCGTGTCCCGGCGGTTCACTGCGCCGTTGCAGGAATGGACCGCGCGGGCGGCTGCAGCCGCCCGCGAGGTCCGTTCCTGCAACGGCGTCCTGCACGGCCGGGACACGTGGAAGGCAGCGCGAGTCCTCCGTCG
>JAUHYB010000445.1 GCA_030426745.1 bacterium | reverse complement strand
TCGGTGGTGCGCGCGCTGTTGCGCTCGCTGCGCGACGAGACGGACGACGAGGTGCGCGTCGCGATCGCGGTGAACTGCCTGGCCGCGGCCGGCGAGCGCCGCCTCGGCCGCCGCACAGAGGGTTGGATGTGGGGCGCGATCCTGCCGATCATGCGGGAGGCGCCCCTGGCGGACGAGGCGGAGCGCGAGGCGCTCGAGAGCCTGTACCGCGCGTACCGACGCGGCCGCAGCCGGGTCGACACGCAGGAAGCGCTGAACGCGCTGAGCCGCTTCTGGCAGGAGTGACGCGGCGGGCGCCGCGCGCGCGGCCTCAGCAGCTGATCGCGTCGGCGCAGTGCTCGCGCAGGCGCGCGCTCCACAGCTCGCCGTCGAGCCGCAGCGGCAGGCGCGCCGGCGGCTCGTACTGCACCATGATCTCCTTGAGCCGGTACTTCAGCTCGTAGCTGTGCAAGCGCTCGCACAGCTCGAGCGACAGCTCCGCGAGCGCCTTGTCGCGCACGCCGCCGCCGGCGAGGTCGGCGTAGGTCAGGCGCTCCATGAAGCCTTCGAGCTGCGCCAGGAAGTCCTCGTCGCTGAGCGGGCCGCGGCCGTCGATCGCCGCGAGCGCCGCGTCGCGCAGCGCGCGCTGGTCGTCGTCCAGCTCCTCGTCGCCGAGGTCCCGCAGGCAACTCGCCGCGAAGGCGTCGCCGAAGTCGCGCAGGTGACGCACCGCCGCGGACCACATCGGGTCGCGCGGCGACAGCGCCAGCTTGCAGAACTCGACGTAGGCGGCGTAGCGCGGCCCCGCGGCCACCGCGTCGAGCGCCGCTTCGCGCAGCGCGGGCGGGCGCTCGTCGTCGCGCACGACCGTCAGCAGTTGCAGCGTCGGCACCTGTTCGTCCTCGAGCCCGCGCGAGATGTTCGCCACCGCCATCGCGAGCGTCGCGTCCGGGTGCGCCGCGACGTCGGCCAGCGCGTCGAGCGCCGGGTCCGGCCGCCACGCGGTGTTGCGCAGCGCGAGGATGCCGCGCACCGCGTCGCCGCGCGCCGGCTCTTCCTCGGTCGGCGCCGCCGTCGCGGTGCCCTCGCGCGCGTGGCGCGCCTCGCGGAACAGGCCGGCGTAGACGTCGGCCTCGCCCAGCGGCGGCGCGTACGCCGACGCGTCCTCGCGCTCGGGCGCCGCGGCGACGAGCTCCGCGTGCGCGGCGACCTGCGTCGGGTTCAGCAGCGCGACGTGCACGTCGAACCAGTCGAGCGCCAGGCCGGGGCGCGCGGCGAGCGCCTGTCGCGCGGCGCGCGCGTCCGCCGGGTCGGCGGCGTCCAGCGCCCAGGCCGCGGCGCGCAGCCAGCGCGGGTCGTCGTTCGCGACCAGCGCGCCGCCGTACATCGACCAGTGACCGGTGCGGCACAGCGCGAGCCACTCGAGGAACTCGGACTCCTCGCGCTCGGCGAGCCACTCGGCCCAGCCGGCCTCGCCCTCGCCGCCCTGCACCTCGCGCCGGTACCAACCCCAGCGCCCGTCGAACTCCATGCCGAGGAAGTGCTCGTGCGCGTCACGCAGCGCGCGCTCCTGCTCGCGGGTGTCGGCGGGCGGCGGTCCGCCGTCCTTCGGGGCGTCCGCGTCCGACGAGCAACCGAGGATCAGAGCGCAGGCGAGGCTGGGAACGACGAGTCTCATCGTGCGGGCGGGCGGGGGGCCGGGCGGCGGAGCCAGAGCATACCCCGCGGGCGCGCGCGTGGCGCGCCTCAGCGCGCGGCCGCGTCGTCCGCGGGAAGCGGGAACGTCTCGACGAGCAGGTAGTCGCGCTCGTCGAAGCGCCGCCCGTCCGGCGTGCGCCCGTCCTCCCCGCGCGCGTCGCTGCCGAACGGCACCTTCATCCCCGGCTGGGCGGGCCACAACGGGTTCAAGAAGCCCTTCTCCGGGTGCAGCGTGCCGAAGCGCGCCCACAGCTCGAGCACGCGCGGACCCTCGGGTCCGGACTCGGCGCCCAGCGGCACCCACGCGGCGGCGGGGTTCAGCGCTTCCGCGGACAGGAAGGCGGGCCAGCCGTCGCGGATCACGTGGCCGACCGGCCATTGTGAAGACGGCACGACGCCGTGCCCGGCCGGCCGCGTCCACATCCAGCGCGCCGCTTCGCCGGGCACGCCCAGCTCCTCGAACAGCATGTAGTTCTCGGTCAACGGCGACCGCACCTGCCAGTGCCAGGTCAGCCAGTGGTGGCCGTCGCCGGGGATCGGTTCCAGCGAGACGCCGAGCAGCACCAGCTCGTCGGGCCGCGCGTTGCGCGGGTCCTGCACGAGGCGCAGCGGGTCGCCGAGGCCGTGGCGCGCGGCGTAGGCGTCGACGTCGACGTCGGTCGCGTCGTCGAAGAGCACGAAGCCACGCTCCGCGCCCTCCGCGGGCCGCGCGAACACGAGCACCAGGCGACGCGTGCGGCTGTCGTCGGTCGGGTCCAGGAACACGCCCTCGACCTCGAACTCGGTCGCGAAGAGCGCGAACAGCTCCGGCCGCCCCATCAGGACGCCCATGTGCGTGATGAAGACGTCCAGCTCGCCGAGCGCCGCGAGGTCGGCGGCGCGCTGCGCCTCGTCCAGGTCGCTCTTCTTCGGCTCCACGCCTTCCGCCGGCCAGCGGTCGATCTGGTGCGGCAGCTTGACGAGGTCGACGCCGGCCGAACCGCGCAGGTAGACCGCCCAGTGCCACGCCGACGCGACGCGCAGGTCGCGGCCGCGCTCCTCCGCCAGCTCGTCGACGCGGGCCATCGCGCGCCAGTACGCGCTGTAGCGCCGGGTCTCGCGCTCG
>JAUHYB010000060.1 GCA_030426745.1 bacterium | reverse complement strand
GCGAGGAGCTGCCGCCCGGCACCTATCGCAACATCATGGGCAACGAGGCGCTCGCGCTGGGCCTGACCGTCGGCGCGAAGCTGTGCGGCCTGCAGCCGTTCCTCGGCTCGTACCCGATCACGCCCGCCTCGACGATCCTCGAGGCGATGGCCGCGCACAAGAACCACGGCGTGCTGACGTTCCAGGCCGAGGACGAGATCGCCGCGATCTGCTCCGCGATCGGCGCCAGCTTCACCGGCAACCTGGGCATGACGACGACGTCGGGCCCGGGCCTCGCGCTGAAGACCGAGGCGATGGGCCTCGCGGTGATGACCGAGCTGCCGCTCGTCATCGTCGACGTGCAGCGCGGCGGTCCCTCGACCGGCCTGCCGACGAAGACCGAGCAGGCCGACCTGCTGCAGGCCGTCTTCGGCCGCAACGGCGAAGCGCCGATCCCCGTGGTCGCCGTCTCGACCGTCGCCGACGCGTTCGAGTGCGCCATCGAGGCGTGCCGCATCGCGACGCAGTACATGACGCCCGTGCTGCTCCTGACCGACGGCTACATCGCGAACGGCTCCGAGCCGTGGCGCCTGCCGAAGATCGAGGACCTGCCGAAGCTCGACGTGACCTTCCGCACCGACCCGGAGGGCTTCCTGCCCTACTCGCGTGACGAGAAGGGCGCGCGCCCGTGGGCCAAGCCCGGCACGCCCGGCTTGCAGCACCGCATCGGCGGCCTCGAGAAGGCGCACCTGACCGGCGACGTCTGCTACGACGCCGAGAACCACGAGTTCATGGTGCACGCGCGTCAGGAGAAGGTGATGAACGTCCGCGAGACGATCCCGACTCCGAAGGTCAACGGCGACGAGGACGCGGACCTCCTGGTCCTCGGCTGGGGCTCGACCTACGGGCCGATCGCCGACGCCTGCGCGATGATCCGCGGCAAGGGCCACAAGGTCGCGCGCATGCACCTGCGTCACGTGTGGCCGATGCCGAAGGGTCTCGACGAGATCTTCGCGCGCTACAAGGCCGTGCTCGTGCCGGAGATGAACATGGGGCAGCTGACGCGCATCCTGCGCTCGGAGTACCCCTCGCAGAACTTCCTTTCGTACTCGAAGGTGCAGGGTCAGCCCTTCCACTCGTCCGAGATCGCCGAGAAGGCCATCAGCGTCCTGGAGAACTAGACATGTCCGAAGCCAAGACCCTCACCAAGAAGGACTTCAAGCCCGATCAGGACGTCAAGTGGTGCCCCGGCTGCGGGGACTACGCGATCCTGAACGCCGTGCAGGCCGCCTGCGCGAACATCGGGACTTCGAAGGAGAACGTCGTGTTCGTCAGCGGTATCGGCTGCTCCAGCCGCTTCCCGTACTACATGGACACGTACGGCTTCCACACGATCCACGGCCGTGCGCCGGCGTTCGCCACCGGCATCAAGGCGTCGAACCCCGACCTGACCGTGTGGCTCGTCACCGGCGACGGCGACGGCCTGTCGATCGGCGGTAACCACCTGGCGCACCTGATCCGTCGCAACGTCGACATCAACGTGCTGCTGTTCAACAACGAGATCTACGGCCTGACCAAGGGTCAGTACTCGCCGACCTCGCCGCGCGGCCTGCGCACGAAGACCTCGCCGATGGGCTCGGTCGACCGCCCCTTCAACCCGATCAGCTTCGCGCTCGGCTGCAACGCGACCTTCGTCGCGCGCACGATCGACACGCACATCAAGCACATGACGGGCATCCTGGAAGCGGCCGCCGCGCACAAGGGCACGTCCTTCGTCGAGATCTACCAGAACTGCGTGATCTTCAACGACGGCGCGTTCGACGACGTGGCGGACAAGGCCGTCCGCGACGACAAGACGATCGACCTGATCCCCGGCGAGAAGCTGGTGTTCGGCAAGGACCGCGACAAGGGCATCGCCGTGACCGGCTTCGAGCCGCACGTGGTCGGCGCCGACGACGCGGACCTGTGGGAGCCGAGCAAGGCGGCCTCCGCCCGCGCGTTCCTCATGTCGAACCTGGACGAGGACCCGGACATGCCGAACCCGATCGGCATCTTCCGCCGCGTCGAGGCGACGTCCTTCGACGAGGACATGGCGGGGCAGGTCGCCCAGGCCGTCCAGCAGAAGGGCGAGGGCAAGATCGAGGACCTGATCTACGCCGGCGAGACCTGGGAGGTCTCCTGACCGACGGGATCGCGCCCACCAGCGCACCGCGGGGTCGCCGGCTCGATCGAGCCGGCGGCCCCGCGCCCGTTCGGGGCGGCGCGCGGCGGCGACCCGGCGCGCCGGCGGCGCGAAGACACTAGACTCCGTCGCATCGTGAGCGAACTCGACGGACGGACCGCCCTCGTGACGGGGGCCGCGCGCGGCATCGGCCGCGCGATCGCGCTGGAGCTCGCGCGCGCCGGCGCGCGGGTGATCCTGCTGGCGCGCTCGGCGGACGCGCTCGAGTCGGTGCGCGCCGAGATCGAGGCTGCGGGCGGCGAGGCCGTCGCGCTCGCCGCCGACGTCGCCGACCCCGCGCTGCCCGCGCGCGTCGCCGCGCTCGAACCCGGCGTCGACGTGCTGGTGAACAACGCGGCCGCCTTCGCGACCTACGGGCCGGTCGAACGCGTCGACCAGGCCGAGATCGACCGCGTCCTCGACGTCGACCTCGCCGCTTGCCTGCGGCTGACGCGCGCGGTGCTCCCCGGCATGAAAGCGCGCGGATTCGGCCGCGTCCTGCACGTCGGCTCGGTCGCCGGCGCGCTGGGCGGCGCGGGCCAGGTCGCGTACTCGACGGCGAAGGCCGGCCTGCGCGGCCTGACCGTCAGCGTGGCGGTGGAGTCCGCCCGGCGCGGCGTGACCTCGAACCTGCTGGAGCTCGGCCTGGTCACGACCGAGCGCACCACCGCCGCGATCGACCCCGCGATCCGCGAGGCGCTCGTGCGCAACACGCCGGTCGGTCGTCCCGGCACGCCGGAGGAGGTCGCCGCCGCCGCGCGCTTCCTGGCCTCGCCCGCCGCGGGGTACATCACCGGCGCCGTGATCCCGGTCGCGGGCGGTTTGGGACTCGGGCTCTACCCCGAGCAGCTGGGCTGACGAAGACGGTCCCGGAGCCCCCGTTCCTCTCGCCGACCGGCGGCGGGAGGGCGGGGTAGAGTTCGCTGGACCGTTCCGTCCGCGGCGCCTCCGAGCGCGCGGAGCAGGGGGGGCGGCCCGCTCCTTCCGAACCGAGACCGACATGAAACGACCGAACAGCACGCCGGGCGAGGGCCTCACCCGGGGCCGTCAGGCCATCGACCACCTGGACCGCGAGCTCGTCCGCTTGCTCGCCGAGCGCATGGAGGCCGTGCAGGAGATCGCGGACTTCAAGCGCCAGAACCCCGACGCGCCGCTGCGCGACGACGGCCGCGAGCGCGAGCTCTTCGAGGTCTGGTCGCGGGAAGCGGTCGGGAAGGGCCTCTCGGGCTACTTCGCGGGCCGCGTGCTGCGCGAGATCCTGAACTGGTCCCGCCGCGAGCAGGAGCGCCAGCTGCGCCCGAAGGCCGACGAGGCCGGAGTCGGCACCGTGCGCGTCGGCTTCCAGGGCGTCCCCGCCTGCTACTCGGACCTCGCGATCACCAAGCTGTTCGAGACGCGCGACCACGCCGGGCTCGAGCGCCAGGGCTTCCGCTCCTTCGAGGCGGCCGTCGACGCGCTGGAAGCCGGCGAGGTCGACTACGCGCTGCTGCCGATCGAGAACACGATCGCAGGCAGCATCAACGAGGTCTACGACCTGCTGGCGCGCCGCAACGTGACGATCGTCGGCGAGGAGATCCTGGACGTCGAGCACTGCCTCGTCGCGCTGCCCGGCACCAAGCTGGAGGACGTGCGCGTCGTGCGCTCGCACCCGGTCGCGCTGCAGCAGTGCGGTGAGTTCCTGGACAACCTGGTCGGCGCGGTCGCCGAGAGCTACCACGACACGGCGGGCGCGGCGCGCTCGATCGCCGTCGAGAAGGCCGTCGACGTCGCCGCGATCGCCTCCGAGGAATCCGCGCAGCACTACGGCCTGACGGTGCTCAAGCGCCGCGTGCACGACCAGCGCGAGAACATGACGCGCTTCCTCTTGATCGCGCGTGAGCCCGAGGCGTTCGACCAGCGCCACCCCAGCAAGACCTCGCTGCTCCTGTCGGTGAACCATCGCCAGGGCGCGCTGTTGGCCTGCCTGCAGGCGTTCGCCGACCAGGGCGTGAACCTGACGAAGCTCGAGAGCCGGCCGCAAGCCGGCACGCCGTGGGAGTACCTGTTCTACCTCGACATCGAGGGTCGCGTGAACGAGCCGGCGGTCGCGACGGCGCTCGAGGAGCTGCGCGCGCACACGAACCGCCTGAAGGTGCTGGGCAGCTACCCGCGCTGCGTCTCGGTGGACGGCGCCGTCCCCGTCTCGACGCCGAAGAGCGCCGCGAACGGCCTCCATTCGGCGAATGGAGCCAACGGAGCTAACGGGGCCAACGGCGCCAACGGCGCGGCGGCCACGTCGATGCCGAAGGTCCCCGCCGCGCCGAAGAAGAACAAGGCGCTGAAGCTGGCCGGCCCGCGCGAGGACGGCAGCCGCACGCGCGTGCGCGTCGGCAACGTCGAGATCGGCGGCACCGAGTTCGTGCTGATGTCCGGACCGTGCGCGGTCGAGAGCCGCGAGCAGGTGCTCGAAGCGGCCGCGATGGTCAAGGCGTGCGGCGCGCGCATCCTGCGCGGCGGCGCGTTCAAGCCGCGCTCGTCGCCGTACTCCTTCCAGGGGCTCGGCTTCGAGGGCCTCGACATGCTGCGCGAGGCGGGCCGCGCCTACGAGATGCCGGTCGTCACCGAGGTGCTGCGCATCGAGGACGCGAGCCGCATCGCCGAGCGCGCGGACATGATGCAGGTCGGCGCGCGGAACATGCAGAACTTCGCGCTGCTGCGCGAGCTGGGCCGCCTGGACCGCCCGGTGCTGCTGAAGCGCGGCATGAGCGCGACGATCGACGAGGTCCTGATGGCCGCCGAGTACATCATGGACGCCGGCAACAACCAGGTGATCCTGTGCGAGCGCGGCATCCGCACCTTCGAGACGGCGACGCGCGCGACGCTGGACGTCTCCGCGGTGCCGGTGCTGAAGTCGCGGACGCACCTGCCGGTGATCGTCGACCCCTCGCACGCCGCGGGCGTGCGCGACCTGGTGCTGCCGCTGGCGCTCGCCGCGACGGCGGCCGGCGCGGACGGCCTGATCGTCGAGGCGCACCCGCGCCCGGCCGAGGCCCTGTGCGACAAGGATCAGGCGCTGACCCGCGAGGACCTCGAGGAGTTGATCCACGCCCTCCGGCCGATCGTGGCGGCCCAGGGCCGGACCTCGAGCTTCTAGGGCGGGGCCCGGCCGGCGCCGGGCGATCGCTGCCGCTCCCCGGGGCGGGCTCCCGTCGCGGGGGCCCGCCCCGGGGCCGTTCCCGGGCCCCCGCGGCCGGTTCGAGCCGTGGAGCGCGCGCATCGGCACCCGCGGGGCG
The DNA here is from genome assembly GCA_030426745.1 of bacterium. GTDB lineage: Bacteria > Planctomycetota > UBA1135 > UBA1135 > JACKHV01. The sequence continues at coordinate 8,881 of JAUHYB010000060.1, read as the reverse complement.
CCCTGTACCGCTACGGGACACCGCGCAGGGGGCCGGCGGCGCCTCCGGGCGGCCTCCGGCGGGGAAGCTCCAGTCCCCGGCCCGGAACGTCCGATCAACACGCGGTCCCCCTTCGGCTCCCCCGAACCCCAGCACCTATGTCCATCCAGCAGATCAGCGCCCTGGCGCGCGGCCTGAAGCAGGCCGACACCACCGACGTCCGCGTCCGCTCGGCCAGCCTGGCCCGCTTCGATGAGTTGCGCATCTTGCTCAAGCGCGCCGGCTGCACCGAGCTCGTCCACTGCCTCGAGGCGGCCACCGAGCTCACGAAGATGACGATGGTCGACACGCCGCCGACGACGGCGCAGTTGATGGACGTCGTCTCGACGCTCGTCGAGGCCGTCGACGCGGCCTTCCAGTACGAGAACCCGCACACGGCGAAGGCGCGCGAGATGAGCTCCGGCCTGACGCTGGCGGGGACCGGCGGCGACGGCCAGGCCGCCGCGACTCCGACCCCGACCGCGACGCCCGCGCCGAAGACCGGCCCGACCAAGGGTCCGACCCTCTCGATGCCCAAGCCCGGTGAGGGCGAGGCGTCGAACCTCTCGCTCGCGGGTCCCAAGCCCAAGGCCACGCCGCCGCCGAAGCCCGGCGCGAACCCGACCGCGAACGGCGGCGCGAGCGCCGACGGGAACGCCGCCGCGCCGCGCCCGCAGAGCTTGCCGCGCCGCTCGGTCGCCGACACCGGCACGACCGAGCCCGGCGGCCAGAAGCGCGAGGGCGCGCTGCCGCTCCTGAACGACATGATCTTCGGCGAGTTGATGATCCAGCTCGGCCACATCAACCGCGAGGAGCTTAACGGCGCGCTGGACCACCAGGCCGCGCACGGCGGTCGCCTCGGTCAGGCGCTGATCGACACGAACGCCACCAGCTGGGATGTGATCGAGAACGTGCTGCGCTTCCAGCGCATGCTGAACCCCGACCAAGGCGAGAGCCCGGAGCCGGACGAGTCGAAGGAGGCGCACCCGAAGGCGCACCGCGAGATGCCGTCGCTCCTGGGCGAGGTCGTCGTGCACCTGGGCTTCACCGAGCCGGAGCGCGTCGAAGAGGCGCTGCGCGTGCACAAGGCGTCCGGCATCCGCATGGGCGAGGCGCTGGTGCAGATCGGCGCGCTGACGTGGCCGCAGCTGCGCGAGTCGCTGCGCGTGCAGCACAACGTGCGCTACGCGGCCGGCCACGCCGGGGTGAACACGCCGAAGTTCGGCCTGCCGGCGACCGGCGGCAAGAAGCTGAAGATGGGCTGAGCCCGGAGCGCGCGCCGACCCGGCGCGCGACGAACGCGACGCGGCCCGCGCCTCGAGGGAGAGGCGCGGGCCGCCTCGCGTTCCGGCCCGCCCGCTGCGCCGCGGGGGGGGACGAGAGAGGGCGCCGCCGGAGTCTCCGGCGGCGCCCTCGTTCGCTAGGTCAGCAAGGGCTCGGAAGCGCGAGCCCGTGCGGACGACGTGTCACCTAGAGGGTGAAGTCGACGCGCACGCTGTTCGAGAGGTTCGAGCCGGTGCCGCAGGGGCCGGTGCCGTCGCGGAACCAGAGCTGGAAGTAGCGGGTCGAGGGGCCGCCGATGTTCGCCTCGGTGACGATCGACACGGTCGAGGAGACCTGGCCGCTGCCGTCCGTGGTGGTCAGCTCCATGCGCTCGGTCTGGCCGGCGACGCAGAGGTTGCCGTCACGGAACACGATCTGCGTGCTCGCGGTGCCCGAGAGCCACATGCCCGTCTTGTTCGACGGCGCGCCGTCGACCGACAGGACCACGTCGTCGTTCGCGATGCTGGTCGTGCCGTAGGCGATGATCTCGGCGCCCTGACCCGAGGAGTTCACGCAACCGGCGGTCGCGTCGACGTTGCCGCAAGCCGAGGTCAGGCTGTGGCAGACGCACATCGAGGTGCCGATCTGCGTCGGGCCGCCCTCACCGGGGCCCTGGATCGGCGTGCTCAGCACGTCGTTCAGGCCGACGGTGTACAGGGTCAGGTCGGCGGTGCCGGCCTCGGGGGCGCCGTTCGCCGTGAAGCCGAAGCTGTACAGCGTGCCCCAGCGGAGCGCGTTGCCGTTCGCGTTCTGCGAGGGCGTCGTGGTCGACTTCCACTCGGCGGTGCCGCCGCTGTGGCTGAAGCTCCAGTCGGTGTTGTCGTAGGGCTCGCCCGAGTGATAGTCCACGTCCGTGAACCACACGTCGCTCAGGGTGACGGTCGAGTCGGCCGGGACCTCGAAGGAGTAGGCCGAGTCTTCCGAGTTCAGGTTCTGGACGGCGTAGCTGTAGGTCCAGGTGCCGTCGCCGTTGTCGGTGACGCGCTGGCCGACGTAGAAGTAGCCGTGCACGCCGGTGCCGCCTTCGTCGGCGTTGATGACCTCGGCGATGTCCACGCCGGCGTCCTCGAACTGCCAGGCCATGATGCCCGGGTCGATCGTGGTGGAGGTGACGCCCGTGAGGCCCATCGAAGCGGTGACGTTCACCTTGCGCCAGGACGCGTTGTTCGCGGCGTTGCCGGCGGCGTGGTCGTCGACGGCGATGTAGTGGCCTTCGATGAAGTAGGAGGCCGCGGCGTTCTCCGGATCCGACTGGGTCATCTCGGAGCTCGGGACCACCAGGCGGCCGCGGTTCGTGCCGCCGGTCGCGCTCGTCTTGGTGTTGTGGAAGCCGTCAGCGGGGCTGATCTCCGACTTGCGACCGCCGCCGCGGCCGTCGTTCAGGCCCGAGCCGTAGGTGTCGGCGCAGCCGAGGCCGAGGGTGTCGCAGTTCGTCGCCTGGCAGGCGCCGCAGCCGGCCTGGCTGAGGGCGCAGAAGCCGTGCTTCAGGAAGCTCTGGCCGAGCTGCTCGAAGCGACCGTTCTTCAGGCGGAACATGTTCTGCGCGATGACCGGGTGGTTGTGGCTGCTCGAGTACCAGTCGAGCGTCGCGTTGCCGATGTTGCAGGACACCGTGGCGAAGGAGTAGCCCTCCTCACCGGCGACGCTCGAGTAGTGGCTGATGGCGTCGCTGCCGCCGATGGTCTCGCCGACGCGGAAGGTGACGACGTCGGGGCCGGTGCCGATACCGGCCGAAGCGGCGCTCGCCAGGAGCGCGGTGGCCGCGAAGGCCGTGGTGATCGATTTCTGCATGCGTAGGGACCTTCCCTGGAGGGGTGAGAGCTTGGAACGGGTCAGGGGGGGGTGAAGGGGGGGGGTGACCGCGTGAAGAGTAGCACGGGCACGAATGCCCCGTCGGGGGGTGGAATGCCTAGTCGGCCGTGGAGGGCCGGTGACCGCGCGAGGCGGCCGAATCGGCCCTGGGGCCGTCGGGAGCGGTCCTGCAAGGCCGCGCCACGGAGCTAGGACGCACGCCGCGAGCGATGGGTTCCCCCCGGGTTCCCTCCGACTTCTCGAAGCCGACTCCGGCTCAGCGGAAGGTCACCGAGAGCGCGCCGCTGAAGTTCGAGCCGGACCCGCAGGGGCTCACGCCGCCGGGGTCGCGGTACCACTGCTGGTAGATGCGGGTGGTGCCCGGTCCCGGGACCTGGCCCTCCAGTGCGATCGAGACCGTGCTCGATCCCGTCCCTGTGGCATCCAGCGGGACCACCTCGATGCGCTCGGTCGGGTTCCCGGCGCAGAGCACCCCGTCGCGGAACGGCAGCGCGATCGGGGCGGCGCCCTGGATCAGCAGGCTGGTCTGGTGGGGCACCGCGCCGCTCAGCGTGAACCCCAGGTCGTCCGCCGCCAGGGAGGTCGAGCCGTGGGCCTCCAGACGGGCGCCGCGGCCGCCCGAGTGCGCGCAGCCCTCGCCGGCCCCCGCCCGGCTCTCGTTCGCGCAGGGACAGGCCGCGCCCGACCCGTCACCGGCGCAGAGCGGCGTCCCGGGTCCCGGCGCGGGACCGGGCCCCGGCAGGGTCGTCGCCAGCTCGTCGGGGCCGACCCCGGGGTGGTAGTGGACGAGGTCCGCCGGCTGGTCCAGCGGGGGGCCGTCCGCGACGAAGCCGAAGCTGTAGGTCGTGCCCCAGCGCAGCGCGTTGCCCAGCGGGTCCGTCGCGTGGGACGTGGTCGAGCGCCGCTCGTAGCGATCCCCGGCGCGGGCGGCGACCCAGTCGGTCGGGTCGTGGGGCTCCCCCGAGTGCGGGTCCACGTCGTGGAACCACTCCTCGCTCAGGCTCACCGTCGGGTGGACCGTCACGGCGATCGCGCGCGCCGCCCGGCCCGAGGTCGCGTTGGTGACCGCGTAGCTGTACGACCAGGTGCCGTCCCCGCGGTCGCGCACCCGGCAGGCCACGTGGAACACCCCGTGGGCGCCGGAGCCGCCCTCGTCCGGATTGGTCACGGTCGCGAGCGCGACGCCGGGGTCGAGCGCCGCCCAGGCGTCGGCGGGCGAGCCGAGCGCCGTGGTCGTCACTCCCTGCAGGCCGTAGGTCGGCGTGACGCTCACCTCGCGCCAGCCGTGGTTGTTCGCGGCGTGGCCCGCCAGCGCGTCGTCGGCCGCGACGATCCGGGCGCCGATCAGGTAGCGCGCGGTCGCGCTTCCCGGCACGAGCGCCGCGCGGGGCACCGCGAGCCGGCCGGCGTTCGGGCCGCCGACCGGGGGCGTCGAGGTCGCGTGGACGCCGCTCGCCGGATCGACGTCGGACGGCCGCCCGCCCAGCGCGCCGTCCTGGAGCGCGGCCGAGCTGCTGTCCGAGCAACCCGCCGCGAGCGTGTCGCAGCCCGACGGCGTGCACACGCCGCAGGCGGACTGCCCCAGGGAACAGGATCCGTGGCGGACGAAGCTCCGGCCCAGCTGAACGAAGCGGTCGCCCTCGAGCCGGAACAGCGCCTGGGAGACGACGGGGTGCGCGTGCGCCGCCGTCTCGGTCGCGGCGGGCGCGCCGCCCAGGTTGCAGAGCGTGACTCCGAGGGCGTACGCCTCCTCGCCGGGGACCCCGCCGTAGTGGGCGATCGCGTCCGCGCCGCCGACGGTCTCGCCGACGCGGAAGGGGACGAGGTCCGGGCCGATCTGCGCCGCCGCGGGCGCGGCGCAGGCGGCGACGGCCAGGGCGAGGTCGAGGGCGAGGTGCAGCGGGCGCATGGGGGCTCCGTCTTCCGCCGCCCGCGCGAGGGCCGGGGGATCCGGGCCCGCGGCGTGCGGGAGCAGGCTCGTCGCAGCCTAGCACGGCGGTCCGGACGCCGGGGCCGACCCGGCCCGCGCCGGACGCTGCGCCCGACCCGCCCGGACGTCGCGCCGGCAACGAGCGAGCGGCGCCGCCCGCGAAGGACGGCGCCGCTCTCTGCGCTCGTGGGAGCTCGAGGGGTCCTACTGGAAGGTGACCTCGAGGCCGTTGCTGAAGTTCGAGCCCGTCAGGCAGGGCGAGCCGCCCGGGTCGCGGTACCACTGCTGGTAGAAGCGCGTGGTGCCGGGGCCGGCGATGTTGCCCTCGGTGACGATCGAGGCGGTCGTGGTGCCGCTGCCGCTGCCGTCGAGGAAGACGACTTCGATGCGCTCGGTCGGGTTGCCCATGCAGAGCAGGCCGTCCTTGAACGGCAGCGCGACGGCCACCGCGCCCTGGACGAGCAGGCTGGGCTGGCTCGGACGCGCTTGCGTGACCGTGAACGACAGGTCGTCCGCGGCGAAGCTGTTCGAGCCGTTGGCGGTCAGGACCGCGCCGAAGCCGAGGGTGCTGTTGCAACCCTCGCCCGCGCCGAGCGCGGACTCGTTGCCGCAGGGGCAGGCGCCGGCCGAACCGTCACCGGGGCAGAACGCCGTCGCGATCTCGCCGCCCGTGATGGTCAGGTCGAGGTCGTAGGTGTTCTGCGGACCGTCGTTGTTCCAGATGTGGACGCGGATCCAGTAGGTCTGCGTCGATCCGGTGTTGTTGGTCCACTGCATGTCCTCGTCGTCGCTGCCGGTGAAGCCGCGATCGAGGTAGTCACCGCCGCTCGCGCCGCCGCAGTTCGGCGAGGTCGCGTCGTACAGGTAGGTGTCGATGTCGGCGACCGACGTCGAGAAGTCACAGTGCACGTCGAGCGTGCCGCCGTTCGGCACGTCGATGGTGAAGAAGTCCTCGTCGGTGTCCTTCACGATCAGGCCGGTGTAGCTGCCCTCGGTGAGAGCGGCGGCCTGCGCGCAGTTGTCGTTCTCCTCGTAGATGTCGTCGCTCGGCGGCGGCACCGACGTGACGGTGATGTCCATGTCGTAAGCGTTGTCCGACGCCGGGTCAGACGCGTACAGGTTCACCTGCAGGTAGTAGGACTGGGTCGCGCCCGTGTTGTTCACCCACTGGATGTCCTCGTCGTCGGTGCTGGTGTAGCCGCGCACGAGGTAGGAGGACTGGTCGCCGCAGGTCGCGCCGAGGGTGTCGTACAGGTAGCAGTCGATGTCGCCGTTGGCGCTGGTGAAGTCGAGGTGCACGTCGAGCGTGTCGCCGTCGGCCAGGACGATCTCGTAGAAGTCCTGGTCGGTCTGCTGCACGAGCAGGCTGTTGTAGTTGCCCGCGCCCAGCAGCGCCGCGTTGGCGCAGTCGTCGTTGTCCTCGTAGATGTCGTCGATGACGCCGCCGCCGCCGCCGGGGCCGGCGCCCATGATCGGGGTGCTCAGCGAACCGCCGCCGTGGTACAGGTCCATGTTCGCCGTGCCGGCGACCGGGCCGCCGTCCGCGGTGAAGCCGAAGCTGTACAGCGTGCCCCAGCGGAGCGCGTTGCCGTCCGGGTTCGTGCCCTCGGTCGTGGTCGAACGCCACTCGGCGACGCCGCCGGTGTTCGTGAACGACCAGTCGGTGTTGTCGTAGGGCTCGCCCGAGTGGTAGTCGACGTCGGTGAACCAGACGTTGCCGATGACGGCGGTCGGGTCTACCGGGACGCTGAACGACGCGCCCGCGGCTTCCGAGTTCAGGTTCTGGACGGCGTAGCTGTAGGTGTAGGTGCCGTCGCCGTTGTCGGTGACGCGCTGGCCGACGTAGAAGTAGCCGTGCACGCCGGCGCCGCCCTCGTCGACGTTCTGGACCTCGGTCACGACGACGCCCGCGTCCTCGGCCTGCCAGCCCATGATCGCCGGGTCGATGGTGGTCGGGGTCAGGCCGGTCAGCGAGTAGTTCGCGTTGACCTGCACCTTGCGCCACGACGCGTTGTTCGCCGCGTTGCCGGCCGCGTGGTCGTCCGCGGCGATGTACTGGCCCTCGATGAAGTAGACCGCGCCCGGGTTGCCCATCTCGGACGTCGGGACGGTCAGGCGGCCGGCGTTGCCGCCGCCCGTCGGGAAGTTCTTCGTGTTGTGGAAGCCGTCGGTCGGGCTGATGTCGGACTTGCGGCCGCCGGAGTCACCGTCGTTCAGGCCCGAGCCGTAGGTGTCGGCGCAGCCGAGACCCAGGGTGTCGCAGTTCGTGGGCGAGCAGGAGCCGCAGTCGGTGGCCGTCTGGCTGAGCGCGCAGAAGCCGTGCTTCAGGAAGCTCTGGCCGAGCTGCTCGAAGCGGCCGTCCTTCAGACGGAACATGTTCTGCGCGATGACCGGGTGGTTGTGGCTGCTCGAGTACCAGGCGAGCGTGGCCGTACCGATGTTGCAGGACACCGTCGCGAAGGAGTAGGCCTCCTCGCCGGCGACGCTCGAGTAGTGGCTGATCGCGTCGCTGCCGCCGATCGTCTCGCCGACGCGGGCTGTGACCACGTCGGGGCCGACCTGTGCCGAGGCGGCACCGGCCAGTAGGGAAAGGGCCGCGAAGGCCGTCTGGGCATGCTTGCGCATGAATTGCTCCTGATAGGGGGGTCGGGTGATGGTCGCGGTCCGCAGGAAGGGGATGCAGAGCGGCGCGGTCCTCATCTCAAACGATCGTGGCGGATTCGTAAACGGACCGCTCGGGAAGCCTACCGCGTGAATCCGACTTCGGTACGAGCCGCGTGCGGGCGCGCACAGCGCCGCGTAATCCGCGGGGTGGGAGCGGGGTCGGGCGTGCGCTCTCGCTCACCTTCGGGCCAGGTGCGTGGGGCTGCATCCCGAGGGCGGCTCCCACAGCCGGGCCTATTCTGCCCCGAGTGCGCGTTCGACCCCGCGCAGGCGCTCCACCAGCGCCGGATCCGGGGCCTGTGCGGCCCCCTCGACCAGCGCGCGGGCGCTCTCGGCGGCGGCGCGGGCCTCGTCGGGGTGCCCCAGCCGGAGGCGCAAGCGGGCCAGGTCGATCCAGGCGTCCGCGTAGGTCGGCGCGGCCGCGACCGCGGCCTCCAGCGCGACCACCGCGTCGGCGGGGCGCCCCGCCTCGCCGCGCACCGTCCCCAGGCCGTACCACAGGAGCGCGTCCTCCGGATGTGCGGCGACGCCGCGGCCGAAGACCTCCTCGGCCTGCGCCAGGCGTCCCGAGGACGCCAGCAGGAGGCCCATCACCCGGCTGGCGTGCGCGTGCCCCGGGTCGGCCTCCAGCGCCAGCGCCAGGTGCGCCTCGGCCTCGCGCGGCCGGCCCCAGGCCGCCAGCAGCTGGCCGTAGTCCGCGTGCACCGCGGCCCGCCCGTTCGACTCGTGCAGCGCGCGGCGGATCTCGTCCTCGTAGGTCGTCCGGTCGCCGGCGAGCAGCGCGCCCCAGGCGAGGCGCTCGGTGTTCCGCCAGTTCGGGACCAGCCCGTAGCGATCGACGTGCGCCGCCGCGTCGAAGAGCCGCGCCGCGTCCGCGCGCTCCTGCGCGGTCAACGCGCGGTCCGATCCCGCGGCGACGTCGAAGCGCGCCTGCGCCGTGTCCGACCACGCGCCGTCGCGCGCGACCTCGTTCCAGCGCACGAAGGCGGAGTGCGCGCTCAACCCGACGAGCAGCGCCATGACCGCCACGAACGCGCGCCCCTTGCCGGTCCAGCGCCCGCCGCGTCGCAGCGGGAGCGACGGCAGCGAGTAGGTCGGCTGGCGGAAGGCGCGCCAGGTCTCGATCGTGAGGAA
>JAUHYB010000059.1 GCA_030426745.1 bacterium | reverse complement strand
TCCTTCGCGGCCTTCGCGTGAAACAGGGACTGGGGCCGTGCGGGCGCTCGGCCGTGTCCCGGCGGTTCACTGCGCCGTTGCAGGGATGGACCTCGCGGGCGGCTGCAGCCGCCCGCGAGGTCCATCCCTGCAACAGCGTCCTGCACGGCCGGGACACGTGGAAGGCAGCGCGAGTCCTCCGTCGCGGTTTCACGCAAAGGCCGCAAAGGAGCAAAGAGCGCGAAGAAGGACGAACCACACGCCGGAGAAGAGGAGCGGGTGAAAGGCTCGCTCCACCCCAGCACTGGCAGCCACGGAGCAGCACCAAATTCCCGGCACCGTGAGCCGGTGACCGAGGGGCCTGCGCCGCTCATGTGGCGACCGCGTTCCGCTGCACCGGCGAAGCGTCGAACGCGAGGGCGCTCGGGGCGACTCGGCGCCGTCCGGGCCGTCCCGGACCAGCGGCCCCGGTCGCGTCAGAAGGGCGAGTTCGAGTTCGGCGGCGTCGGCGGCTTGGGCGCCGGCGGCGGGGTCTGGGCGCTCGCGGGCTTCGGCGTCTCGTTCGCGGCGGGCGCCTTCGGCTCGGGCGCTTCCTCGTCGCAGACGCGCTCGCGCATCATGCGGCCGACCTTGAACTTCACGACGCGCTTCGCCGGGACGCGCACCTTCTCCAGGGTGCGCGGGTTCTGCGCCCAGCGCGCCGCGCGCTCCCGCACCTCGAACACGCCGAACTCGCGGAACTCGAGCCGGTTCCCCCGCGCGAGCTCGTCGATGATGTCGTCCAGGAACTGCTGGAGGACTTCCTTGACCACCACCTTGGTCTGACCGGTGCTCTCTGCGATGCGGTTGACCAGTTCCTTCTTGGTGATGGTGACGGATTCGCTCATGCGTCTCGGGTGGTTGCGAGCGGGCTCGCTCGGGCGGGACGTCCGCGGGGCCGGCGGGGGCGCGTCCGGGGAAGGGACGCGCGAGGGTGGGAGCCGGGGGTGCCCGCGTGGTTCGGAGGGGAGGGCGCGGCGTGGGGGTTCGAGGAGCGGGGACCCGGGTTCGGGGGATGCCGCGGTCCGTACTCGGGGCCCGCGGTGCGCCTCGGCCCTTGAGTATGGATCGCGGCATCTCCCCGTCAAGTAAGAACTTGCGGCGACACCCCGCGCGAGGCGTCACCCGCCGGGCGCCGGCACGGGCGGCTCTTCCAGCACGAAGGTCACCGGTCCGTCGTTGGTCAGTTCGACCTCCATCCGCGCCCCGAAGACCCCCGTCCCGACCTCCGGCCCGAGCCCGCGCAGGTGCGCGACGAAGTGCTCGTAGAGCGGCTCCGCCTCGCCCGGCGGCAGCGCGCGGTCGAAGGACGGCCGGCGCCCCTTGCGACCGTCGGCGGCCAGCGTGAACTGGCTCACGACGAGCGCGCCGCCGCCCTGATCGAGCAGGCTCTCGTTCATCCGACCCTCCGCGTCCTGGAAGAAGCGGAAGCGCGCGATGCGCTCGGCCAGGCGCTCCGCGTCGGCCGCGGTGTCGCCCTTCATCACGCCGAGCAGCACGAGCGCGCCGGCGCCGCACTCCCCCACGACCGCGCCGTCGACGCGCACGGCGGCGCGCCGCACGCGTTGCACGACGGCCTTCATCGCGCGCCGCTCCCGGCCTCCGCGGCCCGGGCGTCCACGCGTCCGTCGTCGTCCGCCGCGTCCTCGCCGACGACGCGCTCCAGCCGACCGATGTGCACCTCGGCGCGCGTGCGCTGCAGCACCGCGCCCAGGTCCTTCTGTTCCCGCGCCAGCAGCAGCGCGACGCGCCAGGTCGCCAGCGCGCGCGCGGGGTCGTCGAAGTGGCGCTCGACCAGCAGCGCTTGCTGCACCACGGGCAACAGCGCGTCGGGATCCGCCGCGCGCGCCGACTCGGTCGCCTCCAGCGCGTCGAGCAGGTCGCCGCGCGCCTCGTACATCGCCGCGAAGGCCGACCACAGGCGCACCGGATCGAGGTCCGCCTCGACCAGCGACTCCAGCAGGTCGCGCGCCTCCGCCGTGTCGCCCTCCTGGACGAGCATCATCGCCAGGTCGAGCCGCGCCGCGTCCAGCTCGCCCGGCGCGAGCGTCGCGTCGCCGGGCGCCAGCGCGAGCCAGCGCTCCAGCTCGGAGATCGCCTCCTTGCGGCTGCCGGCCTCGGCCTGCAGCCACGCCGACAGGCGCAGCGCTTCGAGGTGCCGCGGCTGTCGCGCGAGGCACTCGGCCAGCGCCGACCGCGCCGTCTGCCAGTCGCCGAGGCGCACCGCGACGTGCGCGCGGCCGTACCAGGCCCACGCGAGGTCCGGATCCGCCGCGAGCGCGCGGTCGGTCAGGTACAGCGCGGCGGGCGCGTCGTCCTCGATGCGCGCGGCCAGGAGCAGGTCCGTCGCCGCGCCGCTCTCCTCGGCGCGCTCGCGGTAGCGCTCGCGCAGCGCGACCAGCGGATCCTCCGTCTCCTCGGCCTCGAGCGTCGCGAGGAAGTCGGCGCGCTCGCGCGCGACCGCGATCTCGGCCTCCTGCAGCCAGCGCTGCACCGCGAACGAGTCCCGGCGCCGCGCCGCGATCACGCGCAGCTCGTCGCGCGCGACCTCCGCGCGGCCGGCGTCGATCGCCGCGATCGCGCGCGCGACCAGCTCCGCGTCCGCGCCGACCAGCTCGGGTTGCGCCCGCGCGGCGGCGGCGTAGTCGGGCCCGCCCTCGTTCGACGCGCAAGCGACGAACAGACACGCCGCGGCGAGCAGCGCGCCCCGGATCACCGGGGTTCGGCTCCCTGCAGCGCGAGCGACTGGCGGCGCACTTCGTCGCCGCCCTCGGGCTTGTAGTAGACGTTGCCCGTCGCGCGCACGGTCACGCGCACGTCGCCGGGGCGCTCGAGGATGACCAGGCGGCGCAGCGCGACGACCTCCAGCGAGTCGAGGTGCCCGCGGATCTCCAGCGGCGCCGTCGGGTCCGCGACGACGATCTCGTGGCGGAAGCCCTCGGGGATCGTCTCGACGTTCTGGCGGTGGTGCGGCTCGATCGGGCGCGTCGCGACGTGCTCGAGCAGGCCCTTGGGACCCTCGATCGCGATCTCGTCCGCCAGCAGCAGGCCGACGCGCGTGAAGCTGGGCGTCCACGGGCGCACGAGCGGCTCGGTCGCCGCGCCGCCGGCGCGGGTGTCCGCCTCCGTGCCGCCGGTGGAACCGCAGGCGGAGAGGGCGAGGCAGCAGGCGAGGGCGCCGGCCAGGACGGGGGCGTTGGCGAGGGACGGTGCGCGCATGACTCGGGCGGATTTCGTCGCGGAGGTCGTCGTTCGATGATCGCGCGGCGACGCTCGCCGCGCCCGTCATCGAGCGCGCGCAGTGTCCCGACTCGGAGGCCTCACCTCAAGCCGCAGGCGGCGAGGCAACGGTCCCGCACGGCGCGGGCGCGCTCGCGGGCCTTCACGGCGCCGCGCTCCAGCACGGCGTCGACGCGCTCGGGGTGCGCGAGCCACTCCTCGCGCCGCTCGCGCGCCTCGCCGAAGTGCTCGTCGATCGCCTCGATCAGGCGCACCTTCAGGTGGCCGTAGCCCGGCGCGCCTTCCCCGCCCTCGCGGACGCGGCGCTCCCAGTCGGCCAGCTCGTCGGCCTCCAGGAACAGCGCGAGGAAGTCGAACAGCAGCAGCTCGGACGGGTCCTTCGGCTCCTCCGGCGCGCGGCTGTCGGTCGGGATGCGCCCGATGGCCTTCTTCAGCTTCTTGCCGGACTCGAAGATCCACAGGTCGTTGCCGTAGCTCTTCGACATCTTCTCGCCGTCGAGGCCGGGCACGCGCGCGTACTTCTCCTCGGCGGCGATGCGGGCCTCGGGCCGTTTGAAACAGCCCTCGCCGAAGGCCGCGTTGAAGTAGCCGGCCATGTCCTGCGCCATCTCGAGGTGCTGGATCTGGTCCTTGCCGACCGGCACGACGTCCGAGTCGTAGGCCAGGATGTCCGCCGCCATCAGCACCGGGTAGGTGAACAGGCCGACGGACGGCTTGATGCCCTTCGCGACCTTGTCCTTGTAGCTGTGCGCGCGCTCGATCAGGCCCATGCCGGTCACGCAGGACAGCATCCAGGCGAGCTCGGTGACCTCGGGGACGTCCGACTGGCGGAACAGGTGCGCGCGCTCGGGGTCGAGGCCCAGCGACAGGTAGGTCACCGCGGTCTCGCGCACCTGGTTGCGCAGCGCGTCGGCGTCGCGGCAGGTCGTCAGCGCGTGGTAGTCCGCGATGAAGTAGTAGTGCTCGCCCGGCTCCTCGAGCGACGCCACGTGCTGGCGGATCGCGCCGAAGTAGTTGCCGAGGTGGAGCAGGCCGGAGGGCTGGATGCCGCTGAGGAAGGTCTTCATGGGCGGTCCCCGCCGGTTCACGCGCGCGGGGCGCGAACGATATCCGGCGCGCCGAGGACTGTCCACCGCGCTTGTCCCGCGAGGGCCCGGTCCGGACAATGCTCGGCGCGCATGCCGTCCGTCGCCCCCCTACGCCACCGCCGCGCGCCCTCGCGCGCGACCCGTCCGACGGCAGCCCTCGCCGGCGGACGAGGTGCGCGCGCGCTCGCGGCGGCGCTCGTCTGCGCGCTCGCGAGCTGCGCCGGGCTCGACGACGACCGCTACCTGGCGCCGGTCTACTCCGAGCACTCGGTCGCCGGCGGCGGGCGCCAGATCGAGGCGCTCGGCGGCATGCTGATCTCGCGCCGCGACGAGCTGGACGGACCGGTGCGCTTCGCCGGCGTGCGCCCGCTGTACATCCAGGAGAAGCCGGAGGGACGCCCGCGCACGACCGACTTCCTGACGCCGCTGGGCCGCGCGTACGAGTCGGAGAACGAGTACACCTGGGCGCTGCGCCCCATCGCGCGCTTCAGCCGCCAGCGCGACCCCGACGGCGGCACGCGCTGGTCGTGGCTGTCGCTGCCCGGCTTCTACTTCGCCGGCTTCCCCGACGGCCGCATGTCGCGCGCGTGGTTCCCCATCGCCGGCCGCGTGCGCGGACTGATGACCTGGGACGACATGCTGTTCGTCCTGTGGCCGCTGTTCATCCGATCGACGCACGGCAGCTACACGAACTACCACGTGCTGTTCCCGGTGTTCTCGTGGACGCGCGGCGAGGGCGCGAGCGGCTGGCGCGTGTGGCCGATCTACGGCACGAAGAAGCTGGACGGCATCGCGGACCGCTGGTTCTTCCTGTGGCCGTTCTTCCAGCACCAGACGAACAACCAGAAGGCGACGCGGGACGAGAACGTCGAGCACCACTGGATGCTGTGGCCGTTGTTCGGCGTGACCAAGCAGGGCTCGCGCGTCTCCTACATGTTCCTGTGGCCGTTCTTCGGCTACGCGAAGGACCCGCGCACGGGGTTCTGGGCGCTCGACGCGCCGTGGCCGATCGTGCGCGTCCAGCGCACCGGCGAGGAGGACGGCATCCACCGCACGCGGTTCTGGCCGGTCTACTCGAACTACGAGTACGCGTCGGAGGGCGTCGCGTCGCGCTGGTTCCTGTGGCCGTTCTTCAACGACCGCAAGCAGACCTTCTACGACGGCACGAAGGAGCAGCGCGTGCTGATCCCCTTCTACCACGACTACGAGAGCGAGACGGAGTACGGCGGCAAGACGCGCTACCGCAAGGTCTGGCCGTTCTTCCAGTCGGAGACGCGCGCGTCGGGCACCCGGTGGTCGACGCCGGTGATCAACCCGCTGTGGCGCTTCCCGCGGCTCGAGCGCCAGTGGGACTGGACGTACCAGCTGTACACCAAGGCGCGCGACGGCCGCCGCGTTCGCGAGCGCGCGTGGCTGGGCCTGTACCGCCGCGAGAAGGACGAGGACGAGGACCGCCGCTACTTCTCGGTGTTCTGGTCGAACCGCCGCTACCGGGACGGCGACGCCGCCGTCTCCGAGACGTCGCTGCTTTTCGGCCTGGTGCGCTGGCGCAGTCGCGAGTCCGATTCCCTAGAGTTGCTGCGGCCCTCGATCCCGGGCCCCGGCTGGCCCGTGCAACGCGCGACCGCGCCGCCCGTGCCCGACCTGTTGGCCCTCCCGGAGGGCGAGCTCCAGTGAAGCGCCTCACCCGCACCCTCCGCGACTTCTGCGTCGAGACCGGCTTCCGCGCCGCGCTGCTCGGCCAGACGATCGCGCGCGTCCCCGCGATCCCCAAGCGCCGGCGCCTGATCGCGGACCAGATGGTCTCGTCGGGCCTCGGCGTGCTGCACGTCGTGCTGCTCGTCGGCCTGTTCATGGGCATGATCGTGTCGCTGCAGACCGGCATCGAGCTGTCGCGCATCGGCCAGCAGGACCAGATCGGCGTGATCGTCGCCGTGTCGATGGCGCGCGAGATGGGTCCGTTCATCACCGCGACGATCCTGGCGGCCACCGTCGGGTCGGCGATCGCGGCCGAGATCGGCACGATGGCCGTGTCGGAGGAGCTGGCGGCGCTCGAGGTGCTGTCGATCGACCGCATCAAGCTGCTGGTGCTGCCGCGCGTCGTCGCGCTGGCGCTGATGTGCCCCATGCTGACCGTCGTCTGCGACACGATCGGCATCATCGGAGGCGGCCTGGTCGCGCAGTCGCAGTTGCACGTGGGCGCGGAGCTCTACTTCGACTCGGCCTTCGAGTCGTTGCGCGACCTGGGCGACACCATCGCGCTGCCGAAGGACGTCTTCGCCGGCCTGGTGAAGGCGTTCGTCTTCGGCCTGATCATCGCGTCGATCTCCTGCGCGCAGGGCCTGCGCGCGCGCGGCGGCGCCCTGGGCGTCGGCCACGCGACGCGCGGCGCGGTGCGCGACTCGATCATCGCCGTCATCGTCTCCAACTACTTCATGACCTGGTTCATGTACCAGTCCTGACGATGGCGGGCGAGGCGAACGAGCGCAGGGTCGTGATCCGGCTGAAGGACGTGCACAAGTCCTTCGGGTCCCAGCAGGTGTTGAAGGGCATGTCCTTCGACGTCCGCGACGGCACGACGCTGGGCATCATGGGCCCGTCGGGCACGGGCAAGTCCGTGCTGTTGCGCCACGTGATCGGCCTGATGCGTCAGGACTCGGGGTCGGTCCAGGTCGAGGGCCAGGAGGTCGCGGACCTGTCGCGCAAGGACCTCGCCGAGCTGCGCAAGAAGATGGGCTACCTCTTCCAGGAGGGCGCGCTGATCAACTGGCTGACCGTGACGGAGAACGTCGCGCTGCCGCTGCGCGAAAACACCAAGCTGCCGGAGGACGAGATCCTGGACCTCGTGCACCGCAAGCTCGAGCTGGTCGGCATCCCCGACGCCGGCGAGAAGATGCCGTCCGAGATCTCCGGCGGCATGAAGAAGCGCGTCGGTCTGGCGCGCGCCATGGTCACCGACCCCGAGATCATCCTCTACGACGAGCCGAACGCCGGCCTCGACCCCGAGATCTCGCGCAACATCAACGCGTTGATGCGCGAGCTGTCGGACCGGCTCGGCGTGACCTCGATCGTCGTCGAGCACCGCGTCGAGTGCATCAAGACGGTCTGCGACGAGGTGCTGTTCCTGGACGAGGGCCGCGCCGTCGTCCAGGCGCCGCCCGAGGAGTTCTTCGCCAGCGACCACCCGCGGCTGCGCCGCTTCCTGGGCCCCGAGTCCGCCTGATCCCCATGAAGAGCAACCAACAACACTTCCTGCTCGGACTCTTCTTCGTCGCGGTGCTGGGCCTGCTCGGCTACTTCACGCTGTTCATGAGCGAGGTGCCGTGGCTGTCCGACCGCCAGCAGATCGCGATCTACTTCCCCGACGCGCACGGCCTGCGCAAGGGCGACGCGGTGCTGGTCGCCGGCGTGCGCTGGGGTCGCGTCGAGGCGATCACCTACGACCCGGCGGCCGAGAGCGAGAAGCGCATCGTCGTCGTCGCGTCGCTGGACAACCCGATCCAGCTGCGCGAGGGGCACGAGATCCTGATCGCCGACGCGACGATGCTGGGCGGCCGCAACCTCGAGATCGACCCGGGCCTGCCCAGCGGCGCGCCGGTCGACATGTCCGGCGAGCTGTACGGCATCGTCGGCTTCAACGCGCTGGACTCGGTCGGCGAGCTCGTGCGCGACAACTCCGCCGAGGTGAAGGAGACGATCACCTCGCTGCGCAACCTCGTCACCGGCGTCGAGGAAGGGCGCGGCGCGCTCGGCCCGCTGTTCACCGACGACGAGCTGGGTCAGTCGATCCGCGACGGCGTCGCGTCCGCGCAGGGCGCGTTCGACAACATCGACGCGATCACCGCCGACCTGCGCGCCGGCAAGGGCACGCTGGGCAAGCTGCTGGCCGAGGACTCGGTCTACCAGGACCTGGAGACGATCGCGACGGACCTCGCCGCGCTGCTGACCGACGCCCGCCAGGTCGTCGCCGACGTGCGCGAGGGCGACGGCATCGCGAACCGCGTCGTCTACGACGCCGAGCTGTCGCAGGACATCGCCGACGCGGTCGAGAACCTGCGCTCGATCACGGACTCGATCAACAAGGGCGAGGGCACGCTGGGCCTGCTCGTGAACGACCCGACGCTGTACCAGGACCTGTCCTCGACCGTCACGCGCGTCGCGAACGGCGAGGGTACCTTCGGCAAGCTCTTCACCGAGGACGCCGTCTACGAGGACATCGCGCGCATCAGCGCCGACGTCGCCGACATCACCCGCACGATCCGCGAGGGTCGCGGCACCGTCGGCCGCCTCGTCATGGAGGAGAAGCTCTACGACGAGCTGCTGAAGGCCGTCGGCCTGCTGACGCGCTCGCTCGAGGAGTACCGCGAGGCCGCGCCGATCGGCACGTTCACCAGCGTGATCTTCGGCGCGTTCTAGCGCGGCACGTAGACGATCTCGCCGCTCTCCAGCCGGTACGCCGTCCCCAGCTCCTCGCCGCGGCCGGTCAGCTCGCGGCCGGTCGGTCGCACGCGCTCGGGGATGCGGCGCGCCTCGGCGTCGGTGACGAAGGCGTCGTAGCGCGCCGCCCCCACCGCCGTCAGCAGGATCGCGACCGCGAACACCATCCACAGGTCGAAGAGGTTCACGAGGCCCGCCGCGGGGTCGTCGTCCTCGGCCTCCCACGGATCGCGCGTTCCCCGGGACAGCACGCGCTCCAGCCGGCGGCGCGCGCTCACGCCGCGTCCTCCGGCGCGACGCGCAGCAGGATCGACTCGATCTCGTCCATGTCGCGCGCGTACCAGCTGCGCCGCGCGACGCCCATGCCGTAGGCGAGACAACTCACGACCAGCCCCAGCACGGTCGCGGTGAACGCCAGCGTCAACTCGCGCGCCATCTCGTCGAACGCGCCGTCCGCCAGCGCGGCCAGCGCGGGGCCCAGCGGCAGCAGCGTCGCGACCAGCCCCCCCATCGGCGCGACGCGCGTCAGGAAGCTGTGCCGCGCCAGCGCCGCGCGCACGTCGTGGCGCAGCGCCAGCACCACGCGGTCCGCCTCGTGGACGCCGAAGCGCCGCAGCGCCGCGGTGCAGCGCGCCGGCAAGCCGCTCGGCTCCGCGGCCAGCGCGGCGACGACCCGGTCGACGTTCGCCTCGCCGGCGTGCGCCGCGCGCCCGGCCTCCGTGAGCGCGCGCCGCTGCCGCCCGCGCCCGAGCGCCTCGCGCAGGAAGCCGCCCGCCAGCAACGCGACGTAGCCGCCCATCGCCAGCAACGCGACCAGCGTCGCGCCCAGCAACGGCGCGGAGATCGCCGTCATCCAGCGCCCGAACTGCTCGCTCACAGCGCCCCCTTCCGCGTCACGGCGCCGACGCCCAGCAAGACGATCGCGACGCCGCCGACGACCAGCGCGAGCCACGCGCGCGAGTCCTCCTCGGGCGGCGCGGCGGCCAGCTCGGGGCCGCGCACGGCGACCGGCGCCGGCCCGACGACGGACTCCGCGTCGGCGGTGACCTCCTCGCCGACGTCGTCCGCGGGACCCTCATCGTCGACCGGCGACGAGGCCGGCGCCGCGTCCGCCAGCGCCGCCGCCGCCTCGATCGGCCGCGCCTCCCCGACCTCCGCGGCGGGGCGCTCCAACCCGACTTCGCGCCGGTACGCCGCGATCGACGGCGCCGCCCCGACGTCGGCCGCGATCACGTCGTCGACGAAGCGCGCCAGCGGCTCGTTCTCGTCGATGCGCAACCCGTGGCGCGCGACGCTGTCCGCGTGCACGCGCGCGAGCTCCCTCAAGGTCTCGCGGTCGGGGCTCCAGTACTCCTTGCGCGACGCCTCCAGCAGGTCCTTCGTGATCGACTGCAACGCGCCGGGTCGGTGCTCGTCGAAGAACTCGCGCAGCCCCAGCTGCTTCTCGTCGCGCACGTACACCTCGACGATGCGCTGGCTGTCCTCGTCCCGCACCGACCGCGGGTGGTTGACCTTCCACCCGAACACCTTGCCCGACAGCCCGGCCATGCGCGCGGCGCCGCGGGCGCCCTCGTCCTTCATCGCGCGGATCCAGTCGGCGTGGAACAGGACCTGGCGCATCTCACGGCGCAGCATGTCCTCGACGGGTTCGATCGCGGGGCGGTGCGGGTCGCGCAGGTCCGCCATCCAGTAGTCGGGCGTGCGGCCGCTCAGGTAGTGGATCGTGTTCGCGAGGTTCCCGCCCGAGTAGTGCGCCCGACCGGTCAGGGCGCCGCGCGTCGCCGTCGTGCGCAGGACCAGCTCGGCGTCCTTCAGGTGCGCGCGGAACGCGTCCGGCGCCTCCTCGCCCCACGCGCCCTCGGTGAACACGTGGTCGTGCGTATCGATGTAGACCTCCGCGAGGTCGCCGCGCGTGTTCCACACGCCCGACGCGCCGAACAGCTTGTCGTGCACGCCGCTGCCGAAGTGCCCCTCGGGCACGGCGAAGACGCGCGCGACGGACAGCAGGTCCGCGCGCTCCGGCGTCGCGCCCGCCGCGATCAGCTCCTCCCGGGCCCGCGCGCGGTTCGCGCGCACGAAGTTGTCGGGCTCGTCCAGGTCCGCGACCAGGCGAACGGCGCGGTCGATCAGCTCGGCACGCGAGCGCAGCGTGTCGTTGTAGTAGTGCTTCGTCTCGACGAAGACGTCCACGCGCGGGCGGCCGAGCTCCGCGCGCGGCACGACCTCCACGTCGGTCACGCGCCCGCGGCTGCGCACGGGGCGCACGCCCAAGAGGTGGAACACCTGCGACTCGCCGACGCCGTAGTCCGCCATCGTCCCGCGCGTCGACAGGCTGACCGCGACCTTGCGCGGCCAGGCGCCGTCGTGCGCGGCGCGCCACTGCTCGAGCAACTCGTCCGCCAGCTCGACCCCCACGTCCCACGACGCGCGCGTCGGCAGCGTCTCGGGGTCGAAGAAGTACAGGCTGCGACCCGACGGCAGGCTGTCGGGGTTGCGCTCCGGCGTGCCGACCTGACCCGGCGGCACGAAGCGACCGGCCAGCGCGTCGACGACGTGCGTCAGCTCGTCGGGCGTCTCCTCGAAGGCGGCGTCCAGCCGCGCGAGGTCCTCGAACCCGACCGCGACGTCCTCGGGGACGCCGCTCGCGGGCGCGTCGACGCCCGACGCGGCGAGCGCCTCATCCAGCGCCAGCCCGCGCCGCAGCACGAGCTCCGCGACCTCCTGCGCCCGCGCCCGCAAGGCCTCGTCGTGCGCGCCCAGGCGCGCGGCGGCGTCAGGCGTCTCGATCGCCGGCGCCAGCGCGCCCAGCGCGTCCAGGAAGCGCGGCGTCGCGGCGCGCACCGCGGCGCGCAGGCGCGCGTCCTCGTCGGGCGGCGCGCCCAGCACGTGCGCGTCCGTCTGCACGCGCTCGCTCGACAGCCGTCCCAGGTACGCCGCGACCTCCAGCACCTGCGCGCGCGTCAGCACGCCTTCCGGCGCGATCGACAGCTCCAGGTCGCGGTCGATCCCCGCCGCCCGGCAGTCCGACGTGATCGTCGCGCGGAACCGCTGCTCCAGCGCGCCCTCCTCCAGCGCTTCCCAGCGCAGCACGTCGTCGCGCAGGTCCAGGAGGTCCTCGTCGAGCCCCGAGTCGATCTGCGGCGGCGTCAGGTGGCCGATGACGACGGCCGCTGGGCGGCGGCGCGCGGGCACCGCGAAGGTGGTCGCGGCCATGCTGAACGGGCGGACGTCGGGGACCTCACCGGCGAACACCTCCGGCCAGTCCGAGTCGCCCAGGCCGACGACGCGCGTCGGCAGCAGGAGGTCCAGCTGGAACGACCCGAAGCGCAGCTTCGCGTCCGCCGCGAGCCCGCGCTCGACCCACAGCTCGACCGCGAGCACGTTGTGGCCGGGGACGAAGTCGCGGCCGCGCCGCGCGCGCGCCTTGACCGCCGACAGGTCGTCGTCGCCCGGCGGCATGCCGCCCGTCGAGAGGAGGCACACGTCGCCGTAGCGCAAGGTCGGCACGACGAAGGCGTCGGCGCCGGTCGCGGGGTCGCGCACGACGCGCCACGCGCCGGGCGGCGGGCCGTGGACGGCTTCGAGCTGCGCGCGCTGCGCCGCGGGGACGGCGTCCTCGTACCACGCGAGGTACTGCGCGACGGGGATCGTCTCGGCGACGCCCTCCTCCACGGCGCGCGTCCAGTCGGCCGGGTCGTCGCCCAGCTCGCGGCGATCCCAGTCCTCGCGGACGCGCCGCGCGTCCGGCGCCGCGCCGCCCAGGTCGTAGCCGGCCTCCGCGAGCTCGGCGAAGAGCGCCGCCAGGCTGGCCGGCGTGTTCAACAGCTGGTGGTCGCCGGTGCCGCCGGCCATGGGCCCGGGGAAGACGGCGATCCGCTTGTCTGCGTTGTCCAGCGCGCGCAGCCGCAGCCAGCGCACGGCGCGCGCGGCGATGCGCTCGACGCGCTCGTCGATCGGCCCGTACGTGCGCGGGCCGTCGCTCGACAGCGACCCGTTGAACACGCGCGGCTCCACGCTGCCCGCGCGTTCGTGGTTCTCGAGCCCCATCACGAGGCGGCCGGACATCGGGGACGCGCGCCACTCCTCCACGGTCGTCCGCATCAGCGTGCCGCACTGCAGGAACGGGACGCCGGCGGCGGCGCGGTCCTCGTCCGCGGGCAGGACGTGGCGGGTGTCCAGCACGACGCCGGCGCCGAAGTCCCGCGCGAGCGCCGCGACGCCGTCAGAGCCCTGCGACGCGAGCCACGTGCACGCGACCACGCCGCGCGCCTCCAGCGCGCGCACCAGCGCGTCGATCCCCTCGCGGTTGCGCAGCACGAAGTGGTGAGACACCGCGGCGACCACCGCGCGCGGCGCGCCGTCCAGGTCCACGGCGCGGTCGGCGCGCGCGGCGGACCAGGCGAGGAACGCGTCCACGTCGGCGAACACGCCTTCGTGCGCGGGGTGGTACAGGCCCTCGGTCGGCAGGTCGGTCCGCGCCGGCTCGACCGCGACGTCCGCGCCCAGGTGCGTCGCCGCGACGTAGGGCAACAGGAGTCGCAGGTTCGAGCGGTCGACGCCGACCTCGGTGTAGGCGGCGATGCCCTCGTCGATCGTCACGCGGTCCGCGGCGAACAGCTCGGGCACCAGGCGCTCGACGGCGCGCCGCGCGTCCGGCGTGGTGACGAATCCCGCGTCGGGCGCGCGCGCCGCGAGGTCCAGCAGGAAGCCGGACAGGCGCTCCTCGCGCTCGCGCACCTCGTCGGCGTTGCCGCGCGCACCCCGGCCGCGCGGCCCCGTCGCGAACAGGACGACCAGGCGCGGCGCGTGGCCGGCCTCGCCGACGGCGGGCGCGCGACCGTGGTCGTACGCGACGACGCGCAGCCCGGCGGCGTCCGCGTAGCGCTGCGCGAAGCCGACGGCGGACTCCTCCCCCACGAACAGGACCTCGGGGCGCTCGCCGCGCGGTCCGGCGAAGGCGAGCGAGGTCAGGAGCGTGAGCGCGAGGAACGCGCGGCGGAGGACCGAGGCGGAAGTGCGGGACGACATGGCGAGGGGCGGCGGGAGCGCGGCGGAGACGAAGGCGGCGCCCGCCGCGCGAAGGACGCGCGGCGGGCGCCGGGAGACCTTGGTCAGAGGACCGTCGGCGAGACGGATCCGGTCAGGTACGGCAGCCCGTTCGGCGGGACGATCCACGCTTGCAGCTGGAAGGAGCGCCCGGCGCTCGTGACGTCCGCGGGCATCGGGATCGAGTGCTCGAGGCGCCCGCCGGCAGGCACGGTCGGCAGGACCAGCGTGCGCACGGGATCGAGTAGCGAGAGCCCGCCGACGGCCGGCGCGTACTTCGGACCGCGCCCGACGTACAGCGAGACCAGGCTGCCCTCGGGCGCGTTGATCTGCAGGTCGAGCAGCTCACCGCGCAGCGCGGGCGACGTCGACTCGGGGAAGCGCTGGGCCACGCCGAGGCCGGAGTACGGCGAGTGCGCGAGGATGAAGTTCTGCGTCTGCACCCAGCCGACGCCCGAGCCGCTGTTCACGTCGAGCGCGGGCTCCGGCAGGTCCAGCGAGTTCCAGTCGACGCCGAACGCGCCGAAGGCGTG
>JAUHYB010000058.1 GCA_030426745.1 bacterium | reverse complement strand
CGGCACGGTACTCCCGCGCGCGAACAGCTGCCCCGGGTCGCGGAACGCCTTGAACTCGAGCGCGTTGCCCGCGGGGTCGCGCAGGAACATCGTCGCCTGTTCGCCGGGCTCGCCGGCGAAGCGCACGCGGGGTTCGATGGCGAAGGTCACGCCGTGGTCGCGCAGGCGGCGCGCGAAGGGCTCGAAGGCGTCCCAGGGCAGGACGACGCCGAAGTGCGGGACGGGCACCGCGTCGCCGTCGACGGGGTTCGCGGCCTCCGCCGCGCGGTCCGCGAGGTGCGCGACCAGCTGGTGACCGAAGAGGTCGAAGTCGATCCAGCGGTCCGACGAGCGCCCCTCCGGACACCCGAGCACGCCGCCGTAGAACGCGCGCGCCGCGTCGAGGTCGTCGACGGCGATCGCGAGGTGGAAGGGGGGCGGCGCGGCGCCGTGCTGCACGCCGTCTCCGCCCGGCGTCCGCGTCACTCGCGCCACCAGTCGCCTTCGGCGACCTGGCGGATGCCCTCGGCGTAGCTGCGCGGCGTCCAGCCCAGCTCGTCGGCGGCGTTCGAGATGTCGTGCTCGTGGTGCAGCATGAAGTAGGCCGACGCGCGGCGGTCCTCGGTCACGTCCTTGAACAGGCCCTTCAGGAAGATCAGGCGGTCGGCCCACTTCTTCGGGATGTTCCGGCGCTTCAGCTTGCCGCCGGCGGCCGCGATCGTCGCGTCGATGAAGTCGTTGTAGGAGATGCCTTCCGGCCCGGCGAGCTCGTAGCAGCAGTCGACGCCGCGGTCGAACTCGAAGAAGCGCAACACGGCGTCGATCACGTCGTCGACGTGCACCGGGTTGATCTTCGACTTGCCGGAGTGGGGGATCCACATCGTCCCCGACTGCGCCGCGCACTTGCGCAACAGCGGCGCGGTGTGGCGCTCGTCGCCCTCGCCGTAGACCAGCGTCGGGCGGAAGGACGTCCAGTTGATGCCGGATCCGCGGATCAGCTTCTCCTGGATGCGCTTCGAGTCGCGGTAGTAGGAGTAGACCGGCGCGCCGATCACCGCGGACGACACGACCCAGATCTCGAAGTCGTCGGCCTTGTCGCGGCCCTGGCGCTTCGCGTCCTCGAGCAGCGCCTCGGTGCCGCCGATGTTCACCGCGCGCATCTGCTCCTCGGTGAAGTGGTCGTGCGCGCTGGCGAGGTGCAGCAGGAGGTTCGTGTCCGCGAGGAAGCCCTCCATCGACGCGGCGTCCGTCAGGTCGCCCTTGTGGTAGGCGACGCGCTCGCCCTCGGGCAGCGGCGCCGCGTCCTCGCGGCCGGGGCGGACGAGCAGGCGCAGGTCGTGGCCGGCCTCGTGCAGCGCGCGAGTGAGGCGCGCGCCGATGAAGCCGGTGCTTCCGGTGATGGAGATTCGCATGTCGTGGGGGGCGCGGATCGCGCGCGAGAAGCATACCCGCGCGACCGGCGCGGGCGAAGGCGCGCTAGACTTCGCGGCGTGAAGAGCGCGAGAGGATCCGGCACGGGCGGCGGCTTCGCGACCGCGCTGCTCGTCGCGATGCCCGGCGAGCTCGGCGGCCTGCGCGAGCGCGCGTCGGCGACGCGGACGGTGCAGGGCCTCGAGCTGTACGAGGTCGACGCGCCGGGCGGTCTGCTCGCCGCCGTCGGCGGCATCGGCAAGGTCCGCGCCGCGCGCGCCGCGACGATCCTGATCGGCGAGGCCGGGCCCGAGCGCCTGCTCGTCGCCGGCGTCTGCGGGGGCCTGCGGCGCCACCTGACGCCCGGCACGCTGGTCCACTGCGAACGCGCGATCCAGACCGACCTCGCGGTGCGCGACGGCCGCGACCTGGCCGCCGACGCGGACCTCTTGGCCGCCTGGAGCGCCGTCCTGCCCGGCCGCGCCGGCCCCTTCCTGACCGCCGATCGGCCCGTGCTGTCCCGCTGGCGCCGCCTGCGCCTGGCCCGCGCCTTCGCCGGGGACTGCGTCGCGGACATGGAGACGGCCGCCGCGGCCGCGGTCGCCGCCTCCGCCGGGATCCCCTGGGCCGCCCTGCGCGCCGTGACCGACGGCGCGGGCGCCGCGGCCCTGCTGAGCTTTCGGAAACACTATCCAGACCAGGGGGGACGGGCGGCCGATAGCGTCCCGGGCCTCCTCGAGGCCCTCCACGCCGCGCCGGACGCCCTTCCAGGGCCCCGCGCGCCGCGCTAGGCTCCCCGTCCCGAACTCGCCTTCCGTCGCCGCGGCTCCCCCTCGCGCGCGGCCGGGCCGCGTCGTCCGTTCCCTCCCCGGACGCGCCGGCCCCGACCATGACCAGCCTCCAGACCTTCCTCCGACGCCACTTCGAGCCGCTCGTCCTCTCGGCGCAGGTGTTCGTGGACCTCGGGGTGCTGCTCTTCGCCTGCTGGGCGGCGTACTGGACGGGCGAGCAGCTGGGCAGCACCAAGCCCGACGTGCTGCTGGAGGCGTACCAGCAACTGTGGGCGCTGATCTGCGCGGTGCTGCTCGTCAGCTTCCACGCCTTCGGCCTCTACAGCCCGGTGAAGAGCCTGCTGAACATGCAGGAGTTCAAGGCGATCGCGAAGAGCACGGTCGTCGGCTTCCTGGTGTTCTTCACGCTGCTGATCCTGCTGCGCAAGACGCCGCAGGAGCCGGAGGGCGGGATCTTCGAGCTGCTCGTGCCGATCCACGACCTGTTCGACCTGGGCGACCGGTTGAAGCCCGACGTCTTCTCGCGCCTGACGCTGGTGCTGACCTTCGTCTACGCGCTGGTGATGACGACGGCCAGCCGCTTCTTCTCGTTCAAGTTCATCCAGTCGCTGCACGCGCGCGGCATCGGCAACCGCAACGTGCTGATCTACGGCGCGGGCGAGTGCGGGCAGAAGCTGCAGGGCAAGTTCCTGATCGTGCCGACGCTGGGGCTGAACCTGATCGGCTTCCTGGACGACGACCGCAAGAAGGTCGGGACGATGATCGAGCGCTACCGCGTGCTCGGCGGGCGTCAGGACCTGGAGCGGCTGGTGGGGCTGCACAAGGTCTCCGAGGTCTTCATCGCGCTGCCCGACGAGGACGAGGGCCAGGTGATGGACATCGTCGCGGAGTGCGAGCGCCTCGGCGTGCGCTACCACGTCGTCCCGCGCTTCTACCACCTGTTCAACTACAAGCTGCGCATCGAGAGCCTGGACTCCGTCCCGCTGATCACGCGCGCCGACAGCCGCCCGAACGTCTTCGGCGTCATCGCGAAGCGCGCGCTGGACCTGGTCCTGTCCGTGACCGTGCTGGTCCTGGGGTCGCCGGTCTTCGTGCTGGCGGCGATCATGATCCAGCGCGAGTCGCCGGGCCCGGTGTTCTTCGTGCAGAAGCGCATCGGCAAGGACGGCAAGCCGTTCCAGATGATCAAGTTCCGGACGATGCACACGCACATGTCCGGCGACGCGCCGACGCCGAACTCACCGTACGACCCGCGCATCACGCGGATCGGGCGCTACCTGCGCCGCTACAGCCTGGACGAGATCCCGCAGTTCCTGAACGTGCTGAAGGGCGACATGTCCATCGTCGGGCCGCGGCCCGAGATGCCGTTCATCGTCGACAACTACTCGCCGCTGGAGCGCGAGCGCCTGCGCGTCAAGCCGGGCATCACCGGCATGTGGCAGATCTCGTACGCGCGCCAGCAGGCGATCCACGACAACGTGGACTACGACCTCTACTACATCGAGAACCAGTCGCTGCTGCTGGACGTGGTGATCATCGCGTTGACCGGGATCGCCGTCGTCAAGGGCACCGGGGCGTACTGATGGCGGGAGGCTCGGCGTCGCGCGCGCAGGACCTGCGAGGGCCCCGCGTCATGCAGGTCATGGAGTGCACGATCGGCGGGACGCGCCGGCACCTCGTCGATCTGTGCGGCGGGCTGCTGGAGCGCGGCGTCGACCTGCACGTCGTCGCGGCGGCGGAGCGCCAGCCGGACTTCCGCGACGACCTCGCGCGCCTCGCGGCCGCGGGCGCCGTCGTGCACGAGCTGCCGATGGTCCGCAGCATCTCGCCGGCGAAGGACGCGCGGCACCTCGCGCGCCTGTCGTCGATCCTGCGCCGCGCGCGCCCCGACGTCGTCCACACGCACAGCAGCAAGGCGGGCGTGCTGGGGCGGCTGGCGTCGGAGACGACCGGCGTCGGCGCGCGCGTCCATACGCCGCACACCTTCGCGTTCCTGTTCGAGGAGCTGTTCGGCCCGCTGAAGCGCCGGCTGTTCTACGACCTCGAGCGGCGGCTGGGCGCCGCCTGCGCGCGCGTCGTCGCGGTCAGCGCGGACGAGGCGGAGGGCTTCGTCGCGTCCGGCGTCGTCGACGCCGAGCGCCTGGCCGTGATCGAGAACGGCGTCGACCCGGCGCCGTGGCGCGACGCGCTGCCGGTCGACTTCGCGTCGGTGCCCGAGACCGCGGGCCTCGACCCCGCGCGTCCCACGATCCTGTGCGCGGGCCTGTTGTACGCCGCGAAGGGCCAGGACCTCTTGCTGGAGGCGCTCGCCGACCCGCGCAACGCCGCGTGGCAGTGCGTGTTCGCCGGAAGCGGCCCCGACGCGGCGGCGCTGGCGGACCGCGCGCGCGCGCTGGGCCTGACGGACCGCGCGCGCTTCGTCGAGTTCCGCCGGGACCTGCCCGCGTGGATGGCGGCCTGCGACGCGCTCGCGCTGCCCTCGCGCTGGGAAGGCATGCCGTACGTCGCGCTCGAGGCGGGCGCCGCCGGGAAGCCGACGGTCGCGACGCCGGTGGACGGCGCGCGCGCCTTCGTCGACGCGGCGACCGGATGGCGCGCGGCGGCGATCACGGCGGGCGACGTCGCGGACGCGCTGGCCGCGTGCCTGGACGCCGGCGCGGACGAGCGCGGGCGCCGCGGCGCCGCCGCGCGCGAACGCGTGCACGAGACCTACGCCCTGTCGCGCATGGTGGACCGCCACCTGGCGTTGTACGAGGAGGTCGCGTGAAGGTCCTGCACGTGATCACGACGCTCGACATGGGCGGCGCCGAGAAGTACCTGCTGAGCCAGGTGCGCGGCCAGACCGCGCGCGGCTGCGAGGTGCGCGTCGCGTACCTGAAGGGCGCGGGCAGCCTGCGCGCGGACTTCGAGCAGGCCGGCGCCGTGGAGGTCCTGCACGCGCCGCCCGGCGCGGCGTCGTTCACGCGCCTCCTGCCGGCGATGCGCGCGGCGGACGTGGTGCACTCGCACCTCCTGAAGGCCGACATGCTCGTCGCGGCGCTCGCGCGCGCGGGCGGCCAGGCGCGCAAGCTGGTCTCCGGCAAGCACAACGACGAGCAGGTCCTGAAGCGCCGCTCGGTCGGCTTCGTCCACGGCGTGCTGGGCAAGGTGCCCGCGCGGACGATCGTGCTGTCCGACCACGTCGGCGCGTTCTTCCAGCGCTACGGCGGCGTCGACCCGGCGCGAATGCGGCGCGTCTACTACGGCCTGGACCGCGCGCCCTTCGAGGCGGCGGCGGCGCGGCGGGCGGACCTGATCGAACCGCTGCGCGCGTCCTGCGGGTGGTCGCCCGACGACGTCGTCGCGATCTGCGTCGCGCGCTTCGCGCCGCAGAAGGCCCACGACGTGCTGCTGCGCGCCTTCGACGCGGCGCGCGGCCGGTCCGCGGCGCGGCTGCGCCTGTTGCTGGTCGGCGACGACCCCTTCGGCGACGGGCGGCAGCGCGCCGAAGCGCTCGCGCGCGAGCTGGACCTCGGCGCGGACGTGCACTTCGCCGGCATCCGTCGCGACGTGCCCGAGCTGATGGCGGTGTCCGACCTGTTCGTGATGAGCTCCTTGTGGGAGGGCCTGGGCCTGGTCTTCCTCGAGGCGATGGCGACGGGCCTGCCGCAGGTCGGCTCGCGCGTGTCGGCCGTCCCCGAGGTCGTCGCGGACGGCGAGACGGGCCTCCTGGTGCCGCCCGCCGACGACGCCGCGCTGGCCGCGGCGCTGGCGGAGCTCGCCGACGACCCGGCGCGTCGCGCGCGCATGGCCGACGCGGGCCGGGCGCGCGTGCGCGAGCTGTTCGCGATCGACCGCATGGTCGACGAGACGCTCGCCGTCTACCGCGAGGTGCTCGAGGAGGGGCGGCGATGATCGGCTTCCGCACGCGCGTCCGTCACGAGGACTTCGAGGTCGAGGAGGTCTCCGGCTTCGAGCCGCAGGGGCAGGGCGACCACCTGTTCCTGTGGATCGAGAAGCGCGGGATGGCGACGACCGAGCTGGTCGCGCGCCTCGCGCAGGCGCTGGGCGGGAAGAGCGCCGACTACGGCTACGCGGGCCGCAAGGACGCGCGCGCCGTGACGCGCCAGTGGATCTCCGTCGACGCGAAGGCGCTCGGCATCGGCGAGGCCGAGGTCGAGGCGCTCGAGCTGGACGACGTGCGCGTGCTGCGCGTGTCGCGGCACCCGCGCAAGCTGCGGCGGTCGCAGCACCGCGGCAACCGCTTCCGCCTGCGCCTTACGGACCTGGACGAGACGAACTTGCCGCTGGCGCTCGAGCGCGTCGAGGAGCTGCGCGCGCACGGCATGCCGAACCACTTCGGCCCGCAGCGCTACGGCTACCGCGGCATGTCGCCGGAGCTGGGCCGGCGCTTGCTGGCGATCGACCACGAGGGCTACCTGCGCGAGCTCGTCGCGCCCCGCCAGACGCCGGACACGCCCCAGATCACCGAGCTGCGCGAGGCGATCCACGCGCGCGACGAGGCGCGACAGCGCGGGCTGCGCGCGATCCGCGGCAAGTTGCCGCGCGACCTCGGCGTGCTCGCCGCGCAACTCGCGCGCCGCCCGAACGACTGGCGCAGCGCCCTCCGCGCGCTGCCGCGCAGCCTGCTCGGCATCCACCTGTCCGCGCTGCAGTCACGCGTGTTCGACCACGTGCTGGCGCACCGACCCGTGGCGCTCGGGCGGGTCGAGCGCGGCGACGTGCTGTTCCTGCACGAGAAGGGCGCGTCCTTCCTGGTGCCGACCGAGTCGACCGACGCGGAGCTCGCCGAGCTGCAGGCCCGCGCCGACGCCTTCGAGCTGTCGCCCTCCGGGCCGCTGCCGGGGCGCAAGCTGCTGGCCGCCGCGGGCGCGCCGGGACGCCGCGAGGCCGAGGCCTTCGCCGCGCTGCAGGTCGCGCCGGACGCCTTCCGCGGCCTGGGGCTGGGCCTCGACCAGCGCGGCGCCCGTCGCCCGCTGCGCGTCCCCGTCGCGGAGCTGGAGGCGGCGCGGGAGGGGCGCGACCTGGTCCTGTCCTTCCGCTTGCCCCGCGGCTCCTACGCGACCACCCTGCTGGACGTCCTGCGGGCCGGCACCGAGGCAACCGTGGCGCGCCTCCAGTCGGAGCACCCGGAGGACCGATGAGACCCGACGAAGAGGACCGCGCCGGGGGGCGGGCGCTCGACGCGTCGCCGGACCTCTCCGCCGCACCCGCCCGCCCACCGATCCCCCCGATGCGCGACGTAAGCTCCCCCGACACGGCCGGCGCCGCCCTCGTGCACGCGCCCGACGGCACCTACCGCGGGCCGGACCGCCGCAAGCGGCCGACGCCGCGGCTGTCGCGCTACAGCTTCTTCGGCGGCCGCCGCCGACAGGGCGCGGGACCGAAGGGCGAGGAGGGCTCCTTCGTCGACCGCTACGGCGCGGGCCTGTTCCTGACGATCGCCTGGGTCACGCTGATGAACGTCGGCGACAGCTTCTTCACGCTGTACCACCTGCAGGCGGGCGGCATCGAACTGAACCCGATCGCGCAACAGCTGCTGAACCTGGGCCGCGTCGAGTTCGTGCTGGGCAAGTCGGTGATGATCTCGCTGGCGCTCGTCGTGCTCTGCGTGCACAAGAACTTCGGCCTGGCGCGCTGGGGCCTGTGGGCGGCGACGGCGACGTACACGGCGCTGTTCGGCTGGCACCTGTACCTGTTGACGGTCTGAGGAGCGGCCCGCGGCGCTGACCGGCTGTCGACCTTTCGGTGAGGTAGAGCGCCTGTTAGCCTCGTCTTCGTTCTGGCGGACGGAGGGCTCGCCCTTCGGTGCCCTGCCAACTCGACCCCCGCTCCGAGGCTCTCATGACTTCCTTCCCGAGTCGCCTGTTCGGCTTCCCGTGTCGCCTCTTCGGCGGCGTCCGCGCCGTCGCCCCTCTCGCGCTCGTGCTCGCTCCCGCAGCGAGCGAGGCGTATGCGGGCGACTCCGTCGAGCAGACGACCTACATCAAGGCCTCGAACACGAGCACCTTGGACCTCTTCGGCCATGCGCTGGCGTACGACGGTGACACCCTCGTCGTCGGTGCGATTCGCGAAGACAGCGCCGCGACCGGCGTCGGGGGGAACCAGTTCGACAACAACGGAGAACGGTCCGGGGCCGCGTACGTCTTCGTGCGAAACGGCGGCACCTGGGTACAGCAGGCGTACTTGAAGGCGTCCAACACGGGGGCCTTCGACTACTTCGGGACTTCGGTCGCGGTCTCGGGCGACACGATCGCCGTCGGAGCGTGGGAGGAGGACAGCGCGTCGACCGGCGTGAACGGGACGGAGTCGGACGACAGCGCCGAGAACTCCGGCGCCGTCTATGTCTTCGTTCGCAACGGCGGCGTGTGGTCCCAGCAGGCGTATCTGAAAGCCTCGAACTGCGGAGCCGGTGACCGCTTCGGGGCGCAGCTGGACCTGGAGGGCGACCTCCTCGTCGTGGGCGCTCCGGAGGAGGACTGCGCGAACGCGGGAGTCGGAGCCGCTCAGGCGGACGACTCGCTGTCCAACAGCGGCGCGGTGTACGTGTTCTCGCGCGCTGCCGGAGTCTGGAGCCAGGAGGAGTACCTCAAGCCGGCGAGCCCCGGAGCGGAAGACCGCTTCGGCACATCGGTCGCGCTCTCCGGCGATACCGTGGTCGTCGGCGCGCGCTTCGAGTCCGGTGGGTCGACCGGCGTCGGTGGGAACGAGCAGGACGACTCCGTTCCCAGCTCTGGAGCGGCCTACGTGTTCGTCCGCGACACGACGGGCTGGAGTCAGCAGGCGTACCTGAAGGCGTCCAACGCAGGGCAGTACGACTACTTCGGCAGCGCGGTCGACGTGGATGGGGACGTCGTGGTCGTGGGCACGGAGTGGGAGGACAGCGGCGGACCCGGCTTCGCCCCGACGCCGAACGATCAGGGCGAGCGCGACTCCGGCGCCGCGTACGTCTTCGAGCGTACCGGAACGACCTGGGCGCAGTCCGCGTTCCTCAAGGCGTCGAACCCGTACGAGAACGACTACTTCGGAGCGTCGGTCGCCGTGCGAGGGGATCACCTCGTCGTGGGCGCATACGGGGAAGACGGGAACGCCCCCGGGGTCGACGCCAATCAGCTCGGATCGTGGTTCAAGAGGGGGTGGGGGGCCGCGTACCTGTTCCGCAAGGAGGGGCCGGGCTGGCGCCAGACGGCGTACCTGAAGTCCTCCAACATGGGGGAGGACGACCTCGGATGGGCGGTTGCGATGGGCCCCACCACCATCGTCGTCGGAGCGCCCGGCGAGGACAGCGGCGCGATGGGGATCGAGGGCGACCAGCAGGACGAGAGTCGGCCCGGCTCCGGAGCGGTCTACGTCTTCTCACGAGCCGACTCCCTGGGCAGCACGTTCTGCTTCCAGGGCGAGGTGAGCCGCGGGACTTACTGCCCGTGCTCGAACTACGGCGGTCCTGGTCGGGGCTGCGCGAACTCGTCGGGCGTCGGCGCGCGGCTCGAGGCGTCAGGCACCGATTCGGTGCTGGCCGACGACCTGCAGTTCACGGTGTCGGGCGCGCGGCCGCATCAGCACGGCGTGATCGTCCAGGGCGCCGGCCGCACGATCATGAGGTTCGCGGACGGCTTGCTGTGCGCTGGGTCGCCGACCGAGCGTGTGGAGGTGATCTTCCTCGACGGCGGCGGAGCGGGCTCGACGGGGGAGTCGATCGTCGTCAACGGCTCCGTCAGCCCGGGGCAGACGCGGTACTACCAGGCCTGGTATCGCGATCCCGGCGGAGTCAGTCCGTGCGGCACGGGCTCGAACTTCACGCAGGGCCTGATCATCGACTGGCAGTGAGGCGACCGCGGCCGCGCGGCCTCGCAGCGGGCCCCCGCGGGGGGTAGACTCCCGGCCCCGGCGGGAAGACCGTTCCGCGCCGGGCGTCCCACGCGCCTCCATGCCCCCCTCGAACCAGACGCCGAGCGCCCGATCGCCGCGCGGATCCGTGCTCGTCACCGGCGGGGCGGGGTTCGTGGGGGCGGCGCTCGCGCGGCGGCTCGTCGCGAGCGGGCGCCGGGTGACGGTGCTCGACGACCTGTCCGGCGGCGACCCGGCGCGGCTGCCGGCGGCGGGCGACGAGGGGCACGACCGGCTGCGCTTCGTGCGCGGCGACGCGGGCGACCCCGCGGTGCTGCGCGCGCTGCTCGAGCCCTCGGGTGACGGCGCGGCGCCCTGCGGACACCTGATCCACTTCGCGGCCGTCGTCGGCGTGCGGCGCGTGCTGGCCGACCCGGCGGGGTGCCGGCGCGCGCACGAGCGGCTGACGGACGCGGTCGCGACGGCGCTCGCCGCGCTCGACGCGGACCGGCGACCGCGCCTCTACGCGGCCTCGACCAGCGAGGTCTACGCCGAGTCGCCCGCGCACTTGTCCGAGGACGGCGCGCTGCGGCCGCTCGACGGCGCCGGGCGCTGGAGCTACGCCGCGACGAAGCGCGCGGCGGAGGAGCGCTTCGACGCGCTGCGCGAGCTGTGGCCCGCGGGTCGCGCGCCGGTCCACCTGCGCTTCTTCAACGTCGTCGGCCCGGGCCAGGACGCGGACTCCGGCATGGTGTTGCCGCGCTTCGTCGAGCGCGCGCGCGCCGGCCTGCCGCTGGAGGTTCACGGCGACGGCGAACAGGAACGCACCTTCGCGCACGTCGACGAGGTCGCGCGTTGCTTGCACGAGATGCTCGACCGCGACGCGTCCGTGGGCGTCGGCGTCCCGGGCGGCGCCTGGAACGTCGGCGGCGCCGCGCGCACGACGATCGGCGCGCTCGCGCGGCTCGTCGCGGACCGGGCCGGCACGGGCGCGCGCGTCGTGCACGTCGACCCGCGCCGCGCGATCGGCCCGCGCTTCGAGGACGTGCGCCGGCGCGTGCCCGACCTGTCGCGGCTGGCGGCGCTGGGCGTGACCGTCCCGTCGCGCTCGCTGGAGGCGATCGTCGACGACTGCCTCGCGCGGCACCCCGAGCGGACGGCCGCCGGCGCCGGGAGGACGGCGTGCGCGTCGCCCGCGTCCTGACCCGCCTGAACCTGGGCGGACCGGCGCGGCAGGTGCTGGCGTCCGACCCGATCCTGAAGGACCGCGGCTTCGACCTGCGCGTGTTCGCGGGGTCTCCGGGGCCCGGCGAGGGCGACCTGTTCGACGAGCTTCGCGCGCGCGGCGTCGACGTGCGGCGCGTGCCGGGTCTGGGCCGGGCGGTGACCGGCGTGGGCGACTGGCGCGCCTACCGCCGGCTGGCGCGCGAGCTGCGCGAGTTCGCGCCGGACGTCGTCCACACGCACGCGTCGAAGGCGGGCGCGTTGGGTCGCCTGGCCGCGCGCGCGACGCCGGACGCGGCGCGCGTGCACACCTTCCACGGCCACGTGCTGGAAGGCTACTTCCCGCCCTTCGTGTCGAAGCGCATCGCCGCGCTCGAGCGGCGCTTCGCGGACGACACCGACCGCGTCGTCGCCGTGTCGCACGCGACGGCCGAGGACCTGCTGCGGCTCGGCGTCGTGTCCGAGGAGCGACTGATGGTCTGCCCGCCGGGCGTCGAGCTCGACGCGCTGCTGGACATCCCGGGCCTCGGCGCGCCCGATCGGCGCGACGGCGCGCTGCGCGAGCTGGTCGGCGCGGGGCCCGGCGACGCGCTGGTCGGCGTGATCGGGCGCCTGGCGGAGGTCAAGCGGCCCGAGGTGGCGCTGGAGGCCTTCCTGACGATCGCGGGGCGGCACGGACGCGCGCACCTGGTGTTCGTCGGCGACGGCGACCAGCGCCGCGCGCTGGAGTCCGCGATCGCCGCGCTCGACGACGCGCTGCGCGACCGCGTGCACCTCGTCGGCGCGCGCACGGACCTGCCGGCGGTGTACGCCGACCTCGACGTGGTGCTGGCGTCGTCGCGCTCCGAAGGCCTGCCGGTCGCGCTGATCGAGGCGGCCGCGGC
This sequence comes from bacterium, assembly GCA_030426745.1. GTDB lineage: Bacteria > Planctomycetota > UBA1135 > UBA1135 > JACKHV01. Next base: position 2,322 of record JAUHYB010000058.1, on the reverse strand, counting down.
CGGCCTGCCCGTCGTTGCGACGTCGGTGGGCGGCGTCCCCGAGCTGGTCGCGCACGAGCGCACCGGATACCTGGGCGAGACCGCCGACGAGCTCGCGTTCGGCCTGGACCAGCTCTTGTCCGACCCCGCGTCGCGCGCGGGGTGCGGCCAGCGCGCGCGCATGCGCGTCGAGGCGCGACACTCGGCGAAGGCGCTCGCGGATCGGCTCGAGGCGCTCTACCGTGCCGTCGTGGAGGCGCGCCAGTGAAGCTGTTGATGCTGTCCGGCGACCGGCAGGTCTGCGTGGGGGAGAAGGGTCCGTTCCACTCGATGCTGCGGTCGTTCCACGCGCACTTCGACCGCATCGACGTGCTGGTGCCGCGCCAACCCGCGCCCGTCGTGCAGCGCGAGTTGTTCGGCCGCGTGCACTTCCACCCCGCGCCCGTGCCGCGCTGGCGCATGCCGTCGTGGCTCGCGAAGACGGGCAAGCGCCTGGTCCGGGAGCACGGCCACGCGGCGATCGTCAGCCACGACTACGGCTTCTTCTACAACGGCCGCGGCGCCGCGCGGATCTCTCGCGCGACGGGCGTGCCGTACTTCTCCGAGATCCACCACGTGCCGGGCGTGCCGGTGATCGCCGACCGTCGCGAGGCCTTCGACAAGTGGGTCGCCGAGCGCTACGTGCGCTGGGCCACGCCCCGCGCGGCGGCCTTCCGGGTCGTGAACGCGACGGAGATGCCGGACCTGCTCCACTCCTGGGGCGTGCCGGCCGAGAAGGTCCGTGTGGTCCCCTCGCTGTACATCGACCTGGACGTGTTCCGGCCGGCCCCGGGCATCGTCACCTACGAGCAGGACGTGGTGTTCGTCGGGCGCCTGGTCGCGAACAAGGGCCTGGACCGCATCGTGCAGGCGCTGGCGCTGATGCGGAAGTCGGGGCAACGCGTGCACGCGCTGTTCGTCGGCAAGGGGCCGCTGGCCGGCAAGCTGCGCGAGTGGGTGCGCGAGGCGGGCGTCGAGGACACGACGCGCTTCATCGAGTGGGTGGACACGCCGGACGACCTGGCCGACATCTACCGCAAGTCGCGCTGCGTCGTGTGCGCGTCGACCTGTGAGGGCGGGCCGCGGTTCACCGTCGAGGCCATGGCGTGCGGGGCGCCCGCCGTGTCGACGCCGGTCGGCGTGATGACCGAGCTGTTGCAGGACGGCGAGGCGGGCCGGCTGGCGGGCTTCCACGCCGAAGGGCTGGCGGCCGCGTTGCTGGACGTGCTGGGCGACGAGGACCGCCGCCGCGCCATGGGCCGCGCCGCGTGGGAGCGCGCGCAGCCGCACGAGTACGAGCGCGCGATCGCGGGGTACGCGGACGCCGTGAAGCGCGTCGCCGCCGACGCGGGGACCATGCCCGCGAACGAACGCGCGGGCGCGCAGGAGGAGGGCGCCGCGTGAAGCTCGTCTTCGTCACCCAGGTGCTGGACCGCGGCGACGCGGTGCTGGGCTTCACCTCGCGCTGGATCCGCGGCCTGGCGGAACACTGCGAACGCGTGCGCGTGATCGCGCTGGAGGTCGGTGACACCTCCGACCTGCCGGACAACGTGGACACGCGCGAGCTGGGCCGCACCGGACGATTGTCGCGCTTTCTGCGCTACCGCAAGCTGTTGAACGAGGCCTTCGCCGAGGGCTTCGACGCCGTGTTGTCGCACATGGTGCCGCGCTACGCGATCCACGCGCACGGACCGGCGAAGCGCGCGGGAGCGGGCGAGTTCCTGTGGTACACGCACGCCGGCGTCGATGCGCGGCTGCGCAAGGCCGTCGCGATGGTCGACCGCGTGTTCACGGCGACCGAGGAGTCGCTGCGCGTCGAGACGCCCAAGCGCTCGGTGACCGGCCACGGCATCGACGTCGATCACTTCGACGCGGCCGGCGCGCCGCCGGACGACCCGCCGCGCGTCCTGTCCGTCGGTCGCCTGACGCCGAAGAAGGACCCGCTGACGATCGTCGAGGCGCTGGGCCGCCTGCGCGCCGAAGGGCGCGACGTGTCGCTGGACCTGGTCGGCGCCGGGCTGGTCGCGTCGGACGAGAGTTACGCGCGCGCCGTGCGCCAGCGCATCGAGGACTTCCGGCTGGAGGACCACGTGCGACTGCACGGATCGGTGCCGTACCTGGAGGTGCCCGCGCGCTACGCGTCCGCGGCGATCGTGGTGAACGCGAGCCTGACGGGCAGCCTGGACAAGGTCACGCTGGAAGCGATGGCGTCGCGCCGCCCGGTGATCTCGTGCAACGACACGGCGCCGGCGCTGTTCCGCGAGCTGGGCGACGACGCCGACACCTTGTACTTCGAGCCCGGCG
>JAUHYB010000444.1 GCA_030426745.1 bacterium | reverse complement strand
CCGCGCCCTGCGTCACGCGACCGAAGTCGACCGAGTCGCGACCGATCTCGTAGGTGACGCGCGGGCCCTCGCCGCTGGCGATCATCTCCTCGTTGCGGACGACCGGGGGCGGGCCCTCGACGCCGTGATCGTGGTCGTGGTCGTGGCCGGCGTGGTCGTGACCCGCGTGGCTGTCCGCCGCGTCCGTGCGGACGGGCATCTCGGCGCCGCTGGTCGCGTCGGTCAGCGAGGCCGTGTCGACGTCCGCGTGGTCCTCCCCCGCGTGGTCGTGGTCCGCGTGGTCCGTGTGGTCGTGGTCGTCGTGCGCGTGGTCGGCGTGCGAGTCCGCGGTCGCGGCCTGGTCGCCGCCGCTCTCCGCGCCGCCGCAGCCGATCGCGAGGGCCAGCGCGGCGGGGACCAGGAGGGCGGAGGAAGCGAACTTCGGAGAGAGGAGTCGAGTCATCGGACTGGGGAGGCGGTCAGGAGGGACGAGCGGGGCCGGGCAGCCGGCGCGGGCCGAGGCGTGGATCGGACCGCGCGCGGTACGCGGCGGGCGGCGGCACGACGAGCGCCGGGCGGTGACTTTTTTCGGCTCGGGGCCGCGGCACCCTTGCGGGCGGGGCGGAGATCGCCCGGGCGGGCGGCCTTCCACGCCGGGTCCCGGGCGGAGTCCGGGGCGGCGATCCGGGCGCGGATCCCGCGCGGGAGGCCCCGCGGCGGGCCGGGGAGCATACGCCACGCATCGGCCGAGCGTCGAGATCACCGGAGGCCGACCCTAGAATTTCCGCCATGCGACCCCCCTCCCCCGGCCGGACGGCCCGCCGCCGCCGCGCTCGCTCGCGGCCGTCCGCCGCCCTCGCCGCGCTCGCGCTCCTCCTGCCCGCGGCCGGCTGCTGCGTCACCCCGCCCGACGCGGACGTGATCCTGGACCTGGGCTACCGCACCCCGGAGCAGACCTTCTTCACCTTCCAGGTCGGGATGCGCGGGGACCTGCCGCGGCTCGAGTACGCCTGCCTCTCGTCGGACTTCCGCGGGCGGAACGGGCTCTCGCAGCTCGCCTACCGCGAGTTCCGCGAGCAGTGGATGGACGAGAACCCCTGGCTGCGCAAGGGCGTCGCCGAGGCCGCGGTCGAGGCGCGCGTCGACCTGGCGGACGGCGTGGTGCGCCTCGACTGCTCCAGCTACGGGCACGCGTTCCAGGTCCTCCTGGTCCGCGAGGACTTCGAGCAGGCCTGGTCCGGCGACCGCCTGGTCCACGACGAGCTGATCGAGGAGTTCTCGCGGGGCCTCATCGAGGAGCCGCGCGACGACGGCGGCCGCGAGGTCTACGCCGGCACGAGCCTTCCGCCGGAGGCCGGCGGCGCCCCGCTGACCGAATTCCGCATCGGTCGCGAGTGGAAGATCGACGATGTACGTCAGGCGGATCCCTCCGAGGGTCCGCCCGAGAGCTGAGCCCCCTCCCCCGAACCACCCCCGCCATGCCCCGCCCCACCGCCCGCACGCGACGCTCGTCCTCCCTCGTCCAACCCGCGCCGGCCGCCAGGGGCAGGTGGGTGTTCCGCTTCAGCGGCGAGCGCGCCGAGGGCAACCGCGAGATGCGCGACCTGCTCGGCGGCAAGGGCGCGAACCTGGCGGAGATGTGCAACCTCGGCTTGCCGGTGCCGCCCGGCTTCACGATCTCGACCGAGGTCTGCCGGTACTACTACGCGCACGGCCTGACGTACCCCGACGGCTTGTCGGCGGAGGTGCGCGCCGCGCTGGCCGAGGTCGAGCGCGAGATGGGCAAGCGCTTCGGCGACGCCGACGACCCGCTGCTGGTGTCGGTGCGCTCGGGCGCGCGCGTGTCGATGCCGGGGATGATGGACACGGTGCTGAACCTGGGCCTGAACGACGAGACCGTCGAGGGCCTGGCGCGCGTGTCGGGCGACGAGCGCTTCGCGTGGGACGCGTACCGGCGCTTCGTGCAGATGTACGCCGACGTCGTGCTGGGCGTGCGCGCCGCGGAGGACGGCGCGGCCAGCCCGTTCAGCGAGGCGCTCGAGGCGCTGAAGAAGAAGCGCAAGGTCAAGGAGGACCCCGACCTCACCGCCGACGACTGGCGCGCGCTGGTCGCGACGTACAAGGAGATCGTGCTGGAGGCGACGGGCCGCGCGTTCCCCGCCGACCCGATGGAGCAGCTCGACGGCGCGGTCGGCGCGGTCTTCGGTTCGTGGAACAACGAGCGCGCGATCGCCTACCGCGCGATGCACGGCATCCCGGGCGACTGGGGCACGGCCGTGAACGTCGTCGCGATGGTGTTCGGCAACCTCGGCGAGGACTCGGGCACCGGCGTCGCGTTCACGCGCGACCCGTCGACCGGCGAGAAGCGCTTCTACGGCGAGTTCCTGATGAACGCGCAGGGCGAGGACGTCGTCGCGGGCATCCGCACGCCCGAGCCGATCGACGGGCTCGAGGACCGCGCGCCGAAGGCGTGGAAGCAGCTCTTGAAGGTGCAGAAGCTGCTGGAGCGGCACTACCGCGACATGCAGGACATCGAGTTCACGATCGAGCGCGGCCGCCTGTACCTGTTGCAGTGCCGCAACGGCAAGCGCACCGGCACCGCCGCCGTGCGCATCGCCGTCGACATGGTGAACGAGCGGCTGATCTCGAAGGTCGACGCGCTGCTGCGCGTGCAACCGGACGCGCTGGACCAGCTGCTGCAGCCCGTCTTCGACGAGAAGGAGCGCAAGCAGGCGGTCCGCGACGGCAAGCGGTTGACGCGCGGCCTGAACGCGGGCCCGGGCGCGGCGTCGGGGCGCGCGGTGTTCTCGCCGTCGAAGGCGGAGGCCATGT
>JAUHYB010000443.1 GCA_030426745.1 bacterium | reverse complement strand
ATCGCGATGGCGACCGACTACGACTGCTGGCACGAGTCGCACGACGACGTGTCCGTGGACGCGATCGTCGCGACGATGCACAAGAACGTGGAGGGGGCGAAGCGCCTGATCCGCGCCGCGGCGCCCCGCGCGGCGGCCCTGGCGAGTACTCCTTGCGACGACGCCCTGCGCAATGCGATCATGACCGCTCCGGAGCGGATCTCGCCCGAGGCGCGCATCCGCCTGGCCTTGTTCCTCGACAAGTACCTGAAGGACTGAACGCGTCCCACGCGGGGCGCGGTGCCACATGATCCGACCGCCACGCCCCTTCGGTGAACGATCCGTCCTCGGCAGCGACGTCCGCGTCGTCCGCCCGCTCCTGGGCGCGTGCGCCCTGGCGCTCGTCGCCGCGTGCAACAGCTCGCCCGGCCTGCCGGAGCCCGAGGACCTGCCCGGCGCCGCCGACGAACAGGCGGCGCGGATCGCGCACCACGGCCCCGCCGTCGACCTGCAGGAGTCGGGCACGCAGCGCTTCGTCGGCAAGGCGTACGACCGCTTCGACGTCGCGCGCGCGATGGAGACGGTCGCGTTCATGGACGAGCGCGTGCGCACGCCGGGCTCGCCGCAGTACGACGAGGTGCTGGACCGCGTGGCCGCCGACCTGGAGGCCGCCGGCTTCGGATCGCACGCGCGCTTCGAGCTCGAGTTCCACGAGAGCACGATGGACGCGCCGGCGTGGATCCCGCGCCGCGCGCGCGTGGCGCTCGCGCTGGAGGAGGGCGGCGAGCGCGTGCTGCACGAGTTCTCGCGGAGCGCCGACGTCGACCGCGTGATGCTGCCGCGCAACGCGCCGTCGTGCGACGTGCGCGCGAAGGTCGCGTTCAGCCTCGACGAGCTGCACGAGGGCGAGGTGCTCGTCACGCGCACGTCGCTGCGACCCGACCTGGTGCAGCGCGCGCAGCGCAAGGGCGCGGCCGCCGTCGTGTCCGCCGCGCTCGCCGGCTACAACGAGGACTTCCGCGGCGACGGACGCCACCTGGACGCGATCCAGTACCGCGAGGTCGCGCCGGGCACGTCGATGCCCGTGATGCAGATCTCACCGCGCTCCTTCGAGCGCATCGAGGCCGAGACGCTCGCGCGCGGCGAGGCGACGCTGGTGCTGGAGGCCGACGTCGAGCTCGGCGAGCGCCGCGTGCGCACCCTGGTCGCCGCGATCGTCGGGGGCGACCGCCGCGACGAGGCCGTCGTGTTCTTCAGCCACGTGCAGGAGCCCGGCGCGTCCGACAACGCCAGCGGCGCGGCCGGCCAGCTCGAGTCCGCGATCGTCGCGATCGACGCGATCCGCACCGGCGCGATCGAGCACCCCGCGCGCACGCTCGTGTTCGTGTGGGGCATGGAGTTCGAGGAGAGCGAGGTCTGGCTGGAGCGCACCGAGCGCGAACCCTTCGCGGCCGTGAACGCGGTGATGGTCGGCAACTCCCGCGAGAACACCGGCGCCGTGCCGCTGCTGGAGCGCTACCCCGACCCCGGCGCCGTCGCGACGCTCGCGCCCGACAAGCACACGCTGTGGGGCGCCGGCGACGTCGAGCTCGACTGGCTCGTACCGAACGGCGTCTCCGTCGTCGCGCGTTGCGCGCTGGTCGACGTCTCGCGCCACGTCGGCGGCGACTGGGAGACCTACGAGAACCCGTGGGAGGGCGGCACCGACCACGACAACCTGATCAAGGCGGGCGTGCCGGTCGTGCTGTTCTGGCACTTCCCGGACTTCACCTTCCACACCAGCCTCGACCGCTACGAGATGGTCGACGGCGAGGAGCTGCGCCGCATGAGCGTCGCCGCGCTCGCGACCGGGCTGGCGCTCTCCGACCCGCGGCCGATGGACCTCGACCGCTACCTGCGCAGCATGGCGGAGGAGCGGCGCGTCCGCGTCGAGGCGGCGGAGGAGGCGGAGCGCCCGATCGTCGCCGAGGCGTGGCGCGAGTGGTGCCTCGGCGTGCAGCACTGGTTCCGCGCGCTGTGCCTGTCGATCGAGCTGGAGCCGAGCGCGGCGCTGCCGATCTCCGCCGGCGAGGAGCTGCAGGACTCGCAGTTCGCCGCCGAGGACGAGGCCGCCGAGGAGGCGATGGAGGAGGACGGCGAGGCGGACGAGGGCGACGACGCGGAGGACGCCGTCGACGCCTCCTCGGGCGAGTAGGGGCCCTCCGGCCGCTTCCCTCGCCCCCCCGGCCGCCCCCGCCCCCGGCGGGCCCTCACCCCGCGCGGCGCGCGCCCGCGATCCGGGAACCGGACGCGGGCGCGCTTCGTCCAGGAAGATCGGGCCCGCGGGCGCGTAGTCCGTCGGACACGCCCCCGACGCCCGATCCCCAGTCGATGCGCAGCACCATCCTCAGCGCGGTCCTCGCCGCGCCGCTCCTCGCCGGCGACGCCGCCGATCCCCTGCCCGTGGCCGTGGACCACGCCGGCCCCGCGGTCGCCGTCTCCGCCGAACCGGCCGGCCCCGCGCGCTTCGCGCCGCAGCTGCTGGAGCGCTTCGACAGCGCGCGCGCGATGGACCTGGCGACCTTCGTCGACGGCTTCTACCGCACCCCCGGCGGCGAGGGGTACGACCGCGTGCTGGACCGCGTGGCGCGCGAGCTCGCGGCGGCGGGCTTCGGCGAGCGCGAGGGGCTGCACCTGCGCTTCATCGAGACCGAGATGATCACGCCGGCGTGGACGCCGGTCTCCGCGGCCTTCGAGGTGTACCTGCCCGACTGCCCGCCGCTGCCGTTGCATCGCTTCGACTCGGCCGGCGACGCCGACCGCGTGATGTTGCCGGTGCACGCGCCGGCGGCGGACGTGCGCGGA
>JAUHYB010000442.1 GCA_030426745.1 bacterium | reverse complement strand
GATCAACGCGGGCTCGCTGACGGGGCTGTTCGTCTCCAGCTTCGCGCCGGACCACTACCGCGTCACCCTGGCGCCGGGCGACCGCGTGGCGGCGGACGTGCGCTACTCGGTCACGGGCGCGTCGCTGTCCGCCGAGCTCTACTCGGACGCGGCTTGCACGCTGATGGTCGACGCCATGGGCGGCACCGGCGACGAGCGCGTCGAGTACGCGAACGCGACGGGCGCGCCGCTGGACGTCTACCTGCTGGTGCGCGTCGACACCACGTCCCCCACGAACTGCACGACCTACGACCTGGACGTCGCGTTCCTGCCCGACCCGTGCTTGTCGATGTCCGACGACGCGCTCGAGCCGAACGACGACTGCGCGAGCGCGACGCTGCTGGCGCCCGGTTCGTACACGGCGCTCTACGTCCACGAAGCCGACCCGGACTACTACGTGACCGACGTGGCGCCCGGCGAACGGCTGACGATCGACTTGTTCCACGCGCCGCTGAACGGCGGCCTGGAGATCGGCGTGTTCGAGGACGTGAGCTGCTTCGAGTTCCTCGACTACGGATCCGGATCCGGCATCCAGCGCGTGCGCTACACGAACACCGGCCCCGCGACGGTGCGCGTCGCCTACCTGGTCCAGATCCCGGCGTGGCTGGACCAGGACTGCAACTCCTACGCGATCGACGTGCTGACCGGGCCCGACCCGTGCTTGAACACGCCCGACGATTCGTTCGAGCCGAACGACGCCTGCGGCGCGCCCGCCCCGGTCGCGACCGGGCTGCACACGGGGCTGTTCGTCGGCGGCATCGACCCGGACTACTACAGCGTCCAGGTCGCGCCCGGCGAGCGCCTGACCGTCGACACCTTCTACCCCACCACCGCCAACGACGCGCTGACGCTGCGCCTGTACGAGGATCCGGCCTGCACGATGCTGCTGGACGTCGCGAGCTGGACCGGCGCCGACCAGGTCAGCGCGGTGAACGCGACCGGCGCGACGGCGACCTGGACCGTCGTCGTGACCGCCGACGACGGCGTCGCCGCGTCCTGTCGCACCTACGACATGTCCGTCGCGCTGACGCCGGACCCGTGCTTCAGCACCCCCGACGACGTCTTCGAGGACAACGACGACTGCGCGAGCGCGACGCCGCTGACAGCGGGCACGCAGACCGGGCTGTTCGCGTCCTTCGCGGACCCCGACTACTACGGCTTCGTCATGGCGCCGGGCGGAACGGTGCAACTCGACATGGTGATGACCGCCGGCGGAGGCGACCTGGACATGTACCTCTACGAGGTGGGCGGCAACTGCGCGAGCCTGACCGAGGTCGCGAGCGATTCGGGCCCGGGGGCGTTCCACTCGATCCTGTACACGAACACCAGCGGCTCGACGATGACCTACGTGCTGCAGGTCACGCCGTGGTGGACCGACGACTGCAACACCTACGACCTGACGACGACCTTGACCGGCCACCTGCCCGGGACGCCGACGTGCTTCGGCGACGGGACGCACGACGCGGGATCCGGCCCGGTGGCGTGCCCGTGCGGCAACGACGCGCCGGCAGGTTCGGGCACGGGTTGCCGGAGCTCGCTCGGCAAGGGCGCGCGATTGGAGGCGGCCGGCTCGGCGATCGTCGCCAACGACGACCTGCGCTTCCTGGTCCGCGGCGCGCGGCCGCACCAGCCCAGCATGCTCGTGCAGGGCGGCTCGCTGATCGCCCAGCCGTTCAAGGACGGCATCCTGTGCGTCGGCAACCCCACCGAGCGCCTCGAGATCGTCCCGCTGGACGCGACGGGCGACGGCACGTCGACGGTCTCGATCGTGCAGGAGGGCGCGATCCCCGGGCCGGGCGCGACGCGCTGGTACCAGCAGTGGTTCCGCGACCCGGGCGGCGTGAGCCCCTGCGGCAGCGGCTCGAACTTCACCAACGCGATCGCGGTGACGTGGAACTGAGCGCCTGAGCGCGCGCGGTGCCTTCGATCAACGCAGCGCGTCGCGGAGCGCCGCGACCAGCGCGTCCTCCTGGCCCGGCAAGACCGTGCGCGGGTCGAGCAGCAGCCGGTCGTCGGAGATGCGCGTGAACACGCAAGGGTCGCTGTCGCGCAGCCGCGCGGCCAGCGACGAGGTCGAGCGCCCCGCCCGCCGCACCGACACCACGAAGGTGTCCAGGTAGACGTCCGGCGCGCTGCCGCTGCCCGGTTGCGAGCGCTCGGGCACGACCTCGACCGTCACGTCCGGCAGGTCGCGCAGCGCGCCGGCCAGCGCTTCGGCGCGAGGCCGCAACTCGTCCGCCGTGGCCAGCATCATCGCGCGCGCCGGCACCTCGTCGCCGCGCCCCGCGAGGTACATCTCCAGCGTCTTCTCGAGCCCCGCGATCGTCGCCTTGTCGCAACGCATCGCGCGGTAGGTCGGGTTCTTGCGGATCCGCTGCACGGTCTCGCGCTTGCCGACGATCAGGCCCGCTTGCGGCCCGCCCAGCAGCTTGTCGCCGGAGAACATCACGACGTCGACGCCCTCCTCCACCGCGCGGCGCACGAGCGGTTCCCCGTCCAGCATGTCGAGCGGCCGCGCGCCCTCGGTCTCGAGCAGCCCCGACCCCAGGTCGTTCGCCGTCACCACGCCGACCTCGCGCCCCAGCCGCCCCAGCTCGTCACCGCCCACCTCCTCGGTGAAGCCCACGACGCGGAAGTTGCTGCGGTGCACCTTCAGCATCACGCCTGTGCGCTCGGTCACCGCGTCCGCGAAGTCCGCGATGCGCGTGCGGTTCGTCGTGCCGACCTCGACCAGGTCCACGCCGGCGCGCGTCATCACGTCGGGCACGCGGAACGAACCGCCGATCTCGACCA
>JAUHYB010000441.1 GCA_030426745.1 bacterium | reverse complement strand
GCGGGCGACGCGAAGAGCTTCGACGCGCTGTACGAACGCGCGCGCGCGGCCTGCGCCGCCTTCCCGTCGCTGCCGGGCGGCGCGACCTTGATCGCGCTCGGCGGGACGGCGAGCAACCTGGCCTGCCTGGATCTCCAAGAACGCAGCTTGGATCTTCAAGAACGCAGCCTGGATCTGCGGGAACGCAGCCTGGATCTCCAAGAGCGCAGCCTGGATCCGCGAGAGCGCAGCGCGGACGTCCACGCGCGCGGCGATCGCGACGCGGACCTGACGACCTTCGACCCCGCGCGCGCCGAGGGCCACGTCGTCCGCGCCGGCGCGGCGCTCGAGCACGCGCGCCGCCTGTGGCAACTGCCGCCCGACTTGCGCCGCCGCCTGCCGATCGAGGCCGACCGCGCCGAGATCCTGCCGGCCGGGCTTGCCTGCCTGGCCGCCGCCTTCGAGCGCCTGGGCGCCGGCGCCGCGCGCGTCAGCGGTCGCGGCCTGCGCTACGGCCTGGCGCGGGAAGCGCTGGGGCTGTAGCCGAAGGTACCGTGCGTCAGGGTTGCCAGTCGACGCGGATCGCGTTCGACAGGTTCGACCCGCGGCCGCAGCTCGCGCCGGACGGGTCGCGGTACCACAGCTGGTAGACGCGCGCGTCGCCCGGGTTCGCGGCGTGCAGCGCGAGCAGCGACGCGCCGACGCCCGCGCCGGAACCGTCCGCCTTCGTCCGCTCCAGCCGGACCGGCGGCGACGCCGTGCACAGCAAGCCGTCGTGCATCGTCTGCACGCCGCCCGGGGTGCACACGAGGAACACGCCGGGCGCGCGCGCCGGCGCCTGCGCGTAGGCGAGGCGCAGGTCGTCCGCCGCGATCGACGCCGATCCGATCGCGACCAGGCGCGCGCCGGCGCCGCGCGCGTTCGCGCAGCCCTCGGCGGACCCCAGCGGCGACTCGTTGCCGCACGGGCAGGGGACCTGCGCCCCGTCTCCCGCGCAGACGACCGCGCCGACCGTCACCGGCGGCGCGACGGTGAAGCCGTAGACCGCGCCGCCCGAGGGCGCGTCGGTGCGGTCCAGCGGCGACCCCACCGCGACGCGGTCGCCGTCCGCCGCGACGCAGGCCGCGCCGAACCGCATGCCCGCCGTCGCGTCGTGCGGCTGCAGGCGGATCGCGCGCGCCGGCGTCGCGCGCGGGTGGACGTACACGGCGCCCGACCCCGGCCCGGCGTGGTGGTCGTGCCCCGCGGAGACGACGGCGTGGTGCGCGGTGAGCGCGACGCGGTTCCCGTAGAGCACGTTGTGCAGCGGGTCGTCCGCGTCGGGCTCGAAGGTCGCCAGCGGCGCGCCCTCGGGCAGCCGGAACAGGAACGCGGCGCCCTTCGGCCCGTGGCCCGGCGCGCCGACCAGCAGCGCGTCGCCGTACAGGGCGACGGCGGCGCCGAACACGTCGCCGGCCTCGCCGCCGGGCGGCGCGACGGTGGTGATGCGCTGGCCCGTCTCGACGTCGAAGACGTGCACCACGCCGGTCCCCGTGGCGCCGGCGACCGCGCCGACGGCGAGGCGCCCGCGGTGCATGTCGAGGTCCGCGCCGAACAGCGATCCGCTCTCGCCGCCGAAGGGCTCGCCGATCACGCGCAGCTCCTCGCCGGTCGCGACGTCGTGCAGCAGCACGGCGCGCGTCCCGCGCACGGCGAGCACGTCGCCGTCCAGCGCGATCACGCGGCCGAAGTCCTGGTGGGGGCCCGGCGCGTCGGCGTGGACCTCGCGCAGGTGCGCGCCGGTCGCGGCGTCGAACAGGTGCACCGAACCGGCGCCCGTCCCGTGGTCCGCGTCCCACGGCGCGCCGACGGCCACGACGTCGCGCGACAGGTCGACGTCGCTCGCGAAGGCGTCGCCAGGAGAGCCGCCGGGCGGCGTGAGCTCCACGGTCGGCGCGCCGCCCGCCGCGCCCGTCACGAACGCGCGCCCGCCCAGCCCGATCGCCGGCAGGCCGCGCGCCGCGACCGCCATCCGCCCGCCGTCCAGCGCCAGGCCGGACCCCGCGCCCGTCCCCGCCGCCGGCGCGCCGGGCCGCCACTCGTGATCGTCGCGTTGCACGTCGACGCCGCTGCTCGTCGCCAGCGCGGCGACGAGGATCGTGGTGAGGTTCATCCCCGGTTCCCCCCGTGTCTCGGACTCCCTCGCGGGCGAGCGCCGCGTGCGTCCGCCCCCCGCCGGAAGGAACGGCGACGCGCCCGCGATCCGCCACGCGGGCGGCGCTTCTTCGGCCGCCGGGAAACCCTTTCCCGTGCAGCCGGAGCGCCCCGGGAGCCGATCCAGGAGGGTCCCCACACCCCGACCGACCCCATGCGCTTCCTCCTCGGCCTCTCGATCCTCGCTCTCGTCCTGTCCGTGGCCGTCCCGGCGGTGCGGCGCGCTCCCGAGCCCGCGTCGCGGCCGGCGAGCGGCGCCGAGCCGTGGCTGGTCCCGCGGGCGGAGGCGGCGGGCGCGGCCCGAGCGGGCGACGAGGCGCAAGTGGGCGACGCCGCGCAGGCGGCCGCGACGGACTCGCCGTACCTCTTCGACCTGCCGCGCGTGCCCGAGGGCTTCGCCGAGAGCGAGCCGCCGCGCGCGTTCAGCTGGGCCGAGAGCCTGCACGACATGGGCGCCGTGGAGCCGCCCGCGCAGCCCGGCATCGACGGGTGGCAGGAGGGGCCGACGAACACGCTGTACCGCGCGGTGCCCAGCTTCACGGGCGACCCGACCTACGAGGTGCTGGTGCTGGCGCCGACCTCGGGGCACGCCTCGCGCGCGGAGCGCTTCCTGTTGCAGTTCCCCGGCGACCTGCTCGAGCGGCCGCTGGAGGAGCGCGCGCTGCTGG
>JAUHYB010000440.1 GCA_030426745.1 bacterium | reverse complement strand
GGTCCAGCCACAGGAAGTCGGTCAGGCGCCCGGCGTCCAGCGTCAGCCCCGCCGGTCCGGTGTTCTCGACGTGGACGTTGTGCGCGAGCGGCACGTCGAACCGGCCGCGCCGCACGTGCAGCTCGAGCTCGCCGTCCGTCTCGATGCGCCACGGATCGGCGGCGCCCTCGACGGTCTCCAGCACCGCGGGGCGATCGGTGGTCGCGACGGCGAACGCGTCGTCCGTGCCCGCGCCCTCGACGACCAGGTCCAGCTCCGCGCCGGTGAAGCGGCCGTCCTCGCCGCGCGCCTCGACGTCGCCCGACAGCTTGGCGCGCGCGCGCTTCGCCGCGAGTTCCATCGCGCCGGTCAGGCGCCGGCTGGCGTCCAGCTCGAGCGCGACGCCGCGCAGGGTCAGGCGGCCGGGCCCCTCCATCGTGAAGCCGACGTCGGGCGACAGGTCGCCGAGCGCGAAGCCGAGGTCCATCCCCGCGGTGTCGCCGAAGCCGACGACGAGCGGACCCGCGCCCGACACCTCGACGCCCGTCGGCAGGCCGGCGTCCTCCTGGTCGGGAGCGCCGACGAACTCGCCGCGCGGCGAGCCGGACAGCACCGCGCCGCGCATCTCGCCGTCGGCCGCGAAGGCGAAGCGCGCGCGGTCGCCCTCGAAGTGCGTCGTGTACAACGACTCGTCGGACAGCGCGACGCGCGAGTCCATCGAGACCTCGCCGCGCGCCTCGGCCTCCAGCACGCGGTAGCGCTGCTCCGCCTCGCCGCCGCGAACCTCGGTCGTGATCTCGATCGTGCGCGCCTCGACCTCGAGCGGCTCGTCGCCGACCCACTCGAAGCGCGCGCCGTCCGTCGCGACGACGGTCAGCAGGTCCGTGTCGTCGCCCTCGACGCGGCGCACGTCGATCACGCCGTCGTCCGTCGCGCTCAATCGGATGGCGCCCTCGTCCTCGCGCACGAGCCGCACGTCGCCCTTCTTCGGCAGCGACATGCGCCGACCCAGGTCGCGCACGCGGATGCCCAGGCTGGACGCGGACAGGCCGACGCCCTCGACCGTCACGGGCGCGTCGGAGTCGAAGCGCTCCTCCTTCGGCCACACGTGCACCCACGGCAGGCTGATCGTGACGGGCGCCAGGCGGCCCTCTTCCTCGATCAACAGCACGGCGTCCTCGAAGCGCACCGGCGTGTCCGGGTCGACGCTGAGCCGGCCGGTCTCGGGCACGACGACCGCCTCGGCGCGGGACGCGGTCAGGACGGCGCGGCGCTCGCCGGTCTCGGGGTCGAAGGACTCGACCTCGACGTCGATCAGCTCGTGGCGGTTGCCCGCGAGCTGCCGCGAGTCCTCGTGGCGCATCACGGTGATGATGCGGCCGGTCGCGTCGTCGAACTCGGTGAAGGTGCCCGCGCCGCTGCTGACGACCTGCACGCCGTCCGTTCCGTCGTCGGTCGGCACCTCGGTGGGGACCTGCTCCTCGACCTGCGGCGGGCGCTCGATGGGGATCGGCGCCACGGCTTCGCGCTTCTCCTCGCGGTAGCGCGACACGAAGAACAGCGCCGCGAACCCGCCGAGGAAGACGACGAGGAAGATCGCGAGCTTCCTCATCCGTCGTACCGTCGGAGGATCGCGTCCCAGTCGCCGCGCGCGCGCAACACGAGTTCGCACAGCGCACGGACCGCGCCGTCGCCGCCGCGTTCGTGCGTGACCCAGTCCGCGGCCTCGCGCACCTCGACGCGCGCGTCGGCGGGCGCGACGAAGCACGCCGCGCGGCGCGCCAGCGCCAGGTCCGGCAGGTCGTCGCCCATCGCGACGGTGTTCGCGGGGAGGACGCCGAGCTCGGCCTGGACCTCGGCGAGCACTTCGTCCTTCGGACCGGAGCGCGGGCGGAACGCCGACACGCCGAGCTCGGCGGCGCGGCGCTCGGTCGGCTTCGAGCCGCGCCCGGTGATCCACGCGAAGCGCACGCCGACGCCGCGCAGCCACGCGAGCCCCTGGCCGTCGCGCACGCAGAAGCGCTGCAGCTCCTGGTCACCGACGTACACGACGCGGCCGTCCGTCAACGTGCCGTCGACGTCGAGCGCGATCAGCTCGACGCGCGCCAGCGCGTCCCACACGGCGTGCGACACGCCGCAAGTCGTCCACGGGGCGTCGCTCACCCGCTCCGAACGCCCCACAGGTCCTGCACGTCGAGCAGACCCACGGGCCGCCCGTCGTCGTCGACGACCGCGAGCTGGTCGATGCGGTGCTCGCGCAGGAGGCGCTCCGCCGCCTCCACGAGTTGGTCGGGGCGCACGCGCTTGGGGTCGGCGCCCATGAACTCGTCGATGGGCTGGTGCAGCCGCGCGAGGTCGCCGCTGTCGAACACGCGGCGCAGGTCACCGTCGGTGAAGATGCCGGCGAGCGCCCCGTCGTCCGCGACGACCAGCGCGGCGCCGGGCCGGCCGGGCGTGCGCGACATCGTCGTGATCACCTTGTCGACGCGCGTGCCGCGCGGGACCAGCGCGACCTGCTCGCCGGTGCGCATCACGTCGCGCACGCGCATCAGCTTGCGGCCGAGCGAGCCGGCGGGGTGGAACAGCGCGTAGTCCTCGGAGTCGAAGCCGCGCTCCGCCAGCACGACCATCGCCAGCGCGTCGCCCAGCGCGAGCATCGCGGAGGTCGACGCGGTCGGCGCCAGCTTCAGCGGGCACGCTTCCTCCACGCGGCCGATGTCGAGCACCTGGTCGGCGAGCCGCCCCAGCGTCGAGTCGGGCCGCCCGGTCATCGCGATCACGTCGGCGCCCATGCGGCGCGCGATCGGCAGGACGGCGTTCAGCTCGGCCGTCTCGCCGGAGTTCGACAGCGCCAGCACCAC
>JAUHYB010000439.1 GCA_030426745.1 bacterium | reverse complement strand
GACAGGAACGGCACCGATTCCTTCAGCGCGTTCAGCGACTGGTTCACCTGGAAGGTGTTGCCGCCGCCGAACGAACCGCCGATGCACAGCACGGCGAACAGGACGGCGAGCAGCTTGCCGAGCGGCGCCATGCCGAGGCCCTTCAGGCCGTCCGACAGGTAGTACATCGCGCCGCCCATCACGCGGCCGTCGGGACGCACCTGGCGGTACTTCTGGCCCAGCGTGCACTCGGCGAACTTGGACGACATGCCGAGGAAGCCGGCCATGATCATCCAGAAGGTCGCGCCCGGTCCGCCGACGCTGATCGCGATCGCGACGCCGGCGATGTTGCCGAGGCCGACGGTGGCCGAGAGGGCGGAGGCGAGGGCCTGGAAGTGGCTGACCTCGCCGTGCCCGTGCGCGTCGGGGTCGTCGAACTTGCCGCGCACGACCTGGATCGCGTGCTTGAAGCCGCGCAGGTTGATGAAGCCCATCCGCAACGTGAAGTAGATCGCGCCGAGCACCAGCCACAGCACGGTCAGCGGGATGCCGCTGCGCGTCGCGGCGAGCGTGGCGTTCGCCGTCGTTTCCTTCGCGACGGCGACGTCGAGCGTCTTCGCGCTGTCCGCGACCGGCACGCCGGCCTTCGCGGCCCACAGCGCGCGGAACTCGGCCCCGACCTCGTCGCGCACGGCGTCGCTGGTTCCGGCGGGCAGCGTCAGCGTGACCGACGAGATGCCGAGGTCGAAGCGCGCCTGTTCGTGCAGCGCGTCGATGAGCACCTGCAGGTCCGCCCCGCGCGGCGCGCCGCCCGCGGCCGCGGAGGTCGACGCGCTCTTGCCGCCGACGTCGTAGAAGAAGACGGTCGCGATCGCGCCGTTGACCTTGCCGACGAAGGCGTCGACGGCGTCCAGCGCGCCCTTCTGCTGCGCCGCTCCCTCCGGCTTCGCCGTCCCTGCCTCTGCCTGGGCCGCGTCGGCGGCGGCGTCCTGCTGCGCGGGCGTCGGAGCTCCGGTCGGTTCCTGCGCGAGCGCCGGCGGGGCGAGCGCGGCGAGGACGAGGAACAGCGGGAGCAGGAGGCGCCGGGGATCGCGCATGGAGGGGGCCTGGGCTGGAGGGGGCGAGGGTGGGCGCGCAATCGTGCCAAGCCCCGTCCAGGAGTGCAATTGCGGCGGTCCGGCGCGGAAAGGCGCGTCTCGAAGTGCGATGATCCGGGCCCTCTCGCGCAGACCGCCCGATGTTCCCCATGCACGCCGCTTCGATCGCCCTCGCCCTCTTCGCCGCCCAGGACACGACCGCCGACCGCTGGGACCAGGCGGAGCTCGAAGCGCTCACCGAGGAGATCCGTCGCGAGCTCGAAGACCTGCGCGGCGAGGAGTTCCTCGGCCCGGTGAAGGTGCGCGTGACCGACGGCGTCGGCTTCCTCCAGCACGCGAAGGAGCGCGTCGAGACGTTCACGACCGAGGACGACTGGGTCGCCGACGAGCGCCGCGCGAAGATGCTCGGCCTGATCCCGCCGGAGATGGACCTGCTGGCAACGACCTACGACCTGCTCGAGTCGCAGGTCGGCGGCTTCTACGACCCGGCGGCGGACACCTTCTATCTGATGGAGGACTACACCGGCGGGCTGGCGAAGGTGATCCTGTCGCACGAGCTGGTGCACGCGCTCGACGACCAGCTGTTCGACCTGGACGCGGGGATGAAGGCGCGCGCGGGATCCGACGACGCGCTCTTCGCGTACCAGGCGGTGTGCGAGGGCAGCGGTCAGCTGATCAGCACGCGCTGGGTGATGCGCAACGCGGGCGTGCTGACGGCGGAGGACCTGGAGAAGGCGGGACTCGGGACGGAGTCGCTCGCGGACGCGCCGACGTACCTGTGGAAGCCGCTGATGGGGGCGTACCTGGCCGGGAACACCTTCCTGGACCGCGGGTACCGCTACCTGCGTCGCGAGGACCGCAAGACCGCGTCGCACGGCCTGGCGATCCGCCGCGCGTTCGAGGCGCCGCCGCTCTCCAGCGAACAGGTGTTGCACCCCGAGAAGTACTGGAGCGCGGAGGAGCGCGACGACCCGGTGACGGTGCGGCACGGCGAGGCGCCGGAGGGCTGGACCGAGGTGTCGCGGACGACGCTGGGCGAGCTGTTGCTCGCGATCGTCGTCGACGAGGCGGACGGCCCGGACTGGGCGGACCGCACGTCGCTGCTGCGCATCGACTACACGAACGCGGCCGCGAGCGGGTGGGGCGGCGACGAGGTCGTGCTGTACACGCGCGCGGACGGCGGCGCGGCGCTGCACCTCGCGACGGTCTGGGACACGGCGGAGGACGCGCGCGAGTTCCACGCCGCGCTCGAACGCGTTCGCCCGCGCCTGGAGGCGTCGCTGGCGGCGACGGCGGCGCTGGACGCGGGAGCGGACGCCGCGACGATGAGCGCGCTGCGCCTGTCGATCGACGACGAGCGCCGGTCCGTCGAGTTCGCCGCCGTCACCGGCGCGGACGACGCCGCGGTCGACGCGCTGCTCGCGGCGATCGCGTGGTCGACGGCCGACTGAGCCGCCGCGCCGATCACTCCCCGCGGAAGGTCGCCGCGTCGACGATGGCCCACAGGTGCACGACGGCGCCGAACGGCCAGGTGACGACCAGCGCGTACAGCACGAGCGTCGAGAGGAAGAAGAAGGCGGCGCGCATCACGCGCGCTTGCAGCAGCTGTCCGAGCCCGGGGACGAAGAAGCTCGCCAGGGCGGCGATCACGTTCCCGCCGGAGCCGGGCCCGGGGGCGTTGGGGGAGGGGGCGTCGTTCGTCATGGCACTTCGGGTGAACGTACCGAGCCGGGCTCGTTTTTTCACCGCTGTCGCCCGCGCCGCGGACCGCAGGTCCGCGGCGCGGG
>JAUHYB010000438.1 GCA_030426745.1 bacterium | reverse complement strand
GGTTCTTGTAGCTGCTGCAGCTCGCGGCCAGGGCGGCCAGCGCGAGCGCGGCGATCGTGGTCGGCTTCATCGAGGTCACTCCTTCGCGCCGTCGTCGGCGACTGCTCGGCGGTTCGTACGGGGGGGGTCGACAGCCTACACTCCACCCCCGTGGAACGACGCTGGTTCGAACACGGCGAGGTGACGAGCACCTCCGACGTCGCCTTCGCGGCGATCGAGGCGGGCCTGGCGCGGCACGGCGACGTGCACACGGC
The DNA here is from genome assembly GCA_030426745.1 of bacterium. GTDB lineage: Bacteria > Planctomycetota > UBA1135 > UBA1135 > JACKHV01. Next base: position 2,611 of record JAUHYB010000438.1, on the reverse strand, counting down.
GCGGGTGCAGACCGCCGGGCGCGGGCGGCGCGGGCGCGAGTGGGTGCAAGCGCCGCGCGAGGGCCTCGCGCTGAGCCTCGTCCAGCTGCCGCCCCCGCCCGCGCCCTCGCCCGCAGGACTGACCATGGGCGCGGGGCTCGGCGTGCTCGAGGCGTGCGCGGCGCTCGGCCTGGCCGGCGGCCGCCTGAAGTGGCCGAACGACCTGCTGGTGGGCGACGCCAAGCTCGCCGGCGTCCTCGTCGAGACCCGCGGCCTGGACCCGGACGCCCCCCACTACGTCGTCGGCGTCGGCCTGAACGTGCGGCAGACGGCCTTCCCGGCCGAGCTGCTCGCGGAACGGCCGGTCACCAGCCTGGCCCTCCAGGGTGTCGACGTCCGCCTGCGCCAGGCGGCCGACGTGCTCGTGCAGTGCCTGGACCGGCGCCTGTCCCAGGTCGGCCCCGAGCCCGCCCGGCTCGCCGCCGACTACCTCGCGGCCCTGGGGCTCGCCGGCGCCCTCGTCGACGTCGAGGTCGGCGGCAACCGGCTGCGCGGGCGGCTCGCGGGGCTCGACCTCGCCGCCGGGATCGCGCTGGACACCTCGGAGGGCCGCCGCGCCGTGCCGCTCGAGCACGTCGCCGCCCTCGCGCGCGTCCCGTCCGACGACTGACGCGCGCGCGGGGCGTCCCTATACTGTTCGCCCCCAACTCCCGAGGAGACCCCAGCCATGACCCGTTCCCACGGACGCGCCGCCGCCGAGATGCGGCCCATCGACTTCCAGCGCGGCTTCACCAAGCACGCCCCCGGATCCGTCCTCGCCAGCTTCGGCGACACCCGCGTCCTGTGCACCGCGACGTACACCGACGGCGTGCCGCCGTTCCTGCAGGGCAAGGGCCGCGGGTGGCTGACCGCCGAGTACTCGATGCTGCCGTCGTCGACGAACTCGCGGAAGTCGCGCGACCGCGCCGGCCGCGTCGACGGGCGCTCGGTCGAGATCCAGCGCCTGATCGGGCGCGCGCTGCGCGGCGTGATGGACTTCAAGCAGCTCGGCGAGCGCACGATCTGGGTCGACTGCGACGTGCTGCAGGCCGACGGCGGCACGCGCACGACGGCGATCTCCGGCGCCTGGGTCGCGATCTCCGACCTGCTGACCCGGATGGACGAGAAGCGCATCCTGCGCGGCTGGCCGCTGATCACGCAGCTCGGCGCCGTCAGCGTCGGCATCGTCGACGGCGAGTGCCTGTGCGACCTCGACTACTCCGAGGACTCGAAGGCCGAGGTCGACCTGAACCTGGTGATGACCGGCAAGGGCGACTTCATCGAGGTGCAGGGGTCCGCCGAGGGCGCGCCCTTCGACCGCGACCAGCTCGACGCGATGCTCGAGGGCGGCGCGGCGGCGATCCGCGGGATCTTCGAGGCGCAGCAGGCCGCGCTGAAGGCGAGCTGACCCCTTGGAGCTGCTCCTCGCCAGCGGCAACGCGAAGAAGCTCGCCGAGGTCCGGGCCCTGCTCGAACCGCTCGGCGTGCGCGTCGTCGCGCCGGCCGAGGTCGGCGGCCTGCCGGACGTGGTCGAGGACCGCCCCGACTTCGCCGGGAACGCCCGCAAGAAGGCCTGCGCGGCCGCCGAGCGGACCGGGCGCTGGTGCCTGGCCGACGACTCGGGGCTGGAGGTCGACGCCCTGCGCGGCGCGCCGGGCGTGCGGTCCGCGCGCTACGCCGGCGAGCCGTCCGACGACGCGCGGAACAACGCCAAGCTGCTCGAGGACCTGGCCGGCGTCCCCGAGGCCGACCGCGGCGCGCGCTTCGTCTGCGCCCTGGCCCTGGCCGACCCGTCGGGCGCCGTCGCGCTCGAGGTCGCCGGCACGACCCGCGGACGCATCCTCGAAGCGCCTCGCGGCACGCGCGACTTCGGATACGATCCCCTGTTCCTCTTCACCGAGGAAGGCCACCCCCAGACCGGACGGGGCTTCGCCGAGCTGGAGCTCGACGAGAAGTCCGCCGTCAGCCACCGCGGCCGCGCCCTGCGCGCGCTGCTCGAAGACCTCCCCGCCGTGTTGCAGGCGCAACGCTGATCGCACGTGGACACGAAACACATCCGCAACTTCTCCATCATCGCGCACATCGACCACGGCAAGTCGACGCTGGCCGATCGCATGCTCGAGCTGACCGGCTCGGTGCAGAAGCGCGACATGAAGAACCAGCTGCTCGACGACATGGAGCTCGAGCGCGAACGCGGCATCACGATCAAGGCGCGCGCGGTCACGATCTGGCACGTCAAGGACGGCGAGCGTTACCAGCTGAACCTGATCGACACGCCGGGCCACGTGGACTTCAACTACGAGGTCCAGAAGAGCCTGCAGGCGTGCGAGGGCGCGGTGCTGCTCGTCGACGCGTCGCAGGGCGTCGAGGCCCAGACCGTGGCGAACGCCTACCTGGCGATCGAGCAGGACCACGAGATCATCCCGGTCCTGAACAAGGTCGACCTGGCGCACGCGCGCCCGGACGAGATCGCCGAGGAGATCGAGAACAGCCTCGCGATCGAGGCGACGGACGCGATCCACATCTCGGCCAAGACGGGCCAGAACGTCGACAAGGTGCTCGACTCGGTCGTCGACCGCATCCCGCCGCCGGA
>JAUHYB010000057.1 GCA_030426745.1 bacterium | reverse complement strand
GAAGTCCTTGCGCGTCACGAAGGCGACCAGGGTCAGGCCGGCGAAGCCGACCAGCGTCACGCCGGCCGCGCTCTCGATGGTGCCGGGGGGCGCCTGGAGCTGGGCGTAGACGAGCAGCGGCAGGAAGATCACCGCCTCGATCACGACGACGCCGGCGAGGCCCAGGTACTGCATCGCCTTGCTGTCGGCCCGCTCGGCCAGGCGCGAGCCCAGCCACATGACCAGCATGAAGGCGCCGAGGACCATCATCCACGAGACGCCCATCATCGCCTCGGCGACGCGGTAGGCGACGCCGGTCTGGAACAGCACGACCTCGAGGATCGTGAAGGAGCACAGGGCGGCGACCAGGTGCGCGTAGGTCTTCAGGATGAAGTCGGCGCGGGTGGAGACGTCGGCCTGGGCGACGGGGCGGGCGTGGATGGCGTAGGGGTTGTCCATGGCGTGAAGCGGAAGGGGGGCGGGAGCGAGCGGGGTGCGGGCGCGGGGACTGCGTGGTGGTTGGGCGGTGTCTCCGCGGCGACTGTGTGGTGACTGCGCGGTGTCGCCGCGGTGACTGTGTGGCGACTGCGCGGTGACTCCGCCGTGCCGCCGCGGTGCATCGATGCAGCGGGTCGCGGCGCGGCGATGTCGGAGCGCGGCCGCCCGCGGTCCGCGGGAGGCGGGCCGCCTAGGCTGCCGTCCGCGGCGCGATCGCGCGAGCCGGATCCGTGGAAGCCCGCGGAGGGGGCCGCGCGGCGCTCCGGATCGCGGCGGCCCCTGCGTGGCAGCCCGTTCGCGACGCGGCGCTCCAGGATCGCGGCAGCCCGCCCCCGGCGCGGAACACCGGAGTCGCGGCGGCGCGGCACACCGGAGTCGCGGCGACCCGCGAGCGGCAGCGGCCGCGACGCCCCCCGTGTGCGCGACCCAGAGTCCCACGCGCCCCCCGACAGCGTGCGCCGCCGCGAGACACTGCGCGGACGACCGCGCGAATCCTCCTCTCGCGCTGCGGGGCGCGCTCGCCGCTCGCGTTCCCCTCCCCGGCAAGGCCGGTCGACCGCGCGCGTCGCCGAGGGGCGAGCATCCCCGCGCGTCCGCCCGCCCTGCGAAGGCGCGAACGGAACGAGCGCTCGCCCGCGCGGGCGCGCTGCTCCGTTCGCGTGTTCGTCGGGCGGGCCGCCGTCGCCGTCCCCCGCCGGTCGGGCCGCCTCCCTGGCGCCCGCCGGTCGCCCCGCTCGGGAACACCCCCCACGCCCCGGCGCGCGGAACCCCGCCCGCCCTCGCCACGTCCATTCCACCAGCGCCCGCCGCCCACGGGGATGAGCCTCCCCCGCCCGGCGACGCGCCCCCGGCCCTTCCCGCGCCGCTCCCCGGCCCGCTCCGGGGCGGCGCTCGGCCCCCTCCGAACCTCGTGACCCACCCTCACGCCCCCGCGCGGCGCCGTCGATCCGATCCCGGGATCGCGGGCGGCGATGCTGCGGATCCCGGCGCCGGACGGTCGATATCGGGGAGGAGCCGACCGAACCACCCCCCGCTCGCTGACATGACCGCCGATCCGACGCTCGAGCTGCCGTTCGACGCGTACCAACGCTATCGCCTCGTCGCCGACCTGGTCGAGCGCTACCCCACCTACGAGGGGGCGCGCTCCGTGCTGGACGTCGGCGGTCGCACCGGGTTGATGCGCGCCTTCCTGCCCGAGGCGCGGGTCGAGATCGTCGACGTGGAGCCGTCGGACGAGTCGGAGATGGTGATCGGGTCGGGCGGAGCGCTGCCGTTCCGCGACGGCGCCTTCGACGTGGTCACGGCCTGCGACACGCTGGAGCACGTGCCGGTCGAGCACCGCGCCGCCTTCGTCGCCGAGTGCGCGCGCGTGTCGCGCGGCTGGGTGATCCTGGCCGGGCCCTACGACGGGCCGGAGGTGCGCGAGGCCGAGGCGTCGCTGCGCGTCTTCCTGCGCGAGAAGGTGGGCATGGAGCACCGCTACCTGAACGAGCACGCGGAGTACGGCCTGCCGTCCCAGGCGCAGACCGAGGACGCGTTCCGCGCCGCGGGCTGTGAGGTGGCGAGCGTCGGGCACGCGGGGCTGGCGCGGTGGTTGCCGCTGATGTGCCTCGAGATCTACTGCGAGGCCGACCGCAACCTGCGCGAGGTCGCGAAGCGCTACTTCAAGCTCTACAACGCGTCGCTGTACGCGACGGACCACGCGGGGCCCGTGTACCGGCACGCGGTGATCGCGGCGAAGCCGGGCGTGTCGCTGCCGTCGACCGAGGGCCTGTTCGAGCGCCCCGTCGCGCCGGCGGCGGCCTACGGCGTCTTCCACGAGTGCGTTTCGGAGCTGGTGGCCTTCGACCGCGAGCGCGACGCCTACGACGCCGAGCGCGAACGCATGCGCGTCGTGAACGAGGGGCTGCACGCGGACCTCCTGGGGCACGCCGAGACCCTGTCGACGCTGCGCAAGGACCTGGCCGAGCACGAGGACTGCCTGCGGAGCGTGCGCGAGGACCTGGACGCGCACCGCGTGACGCTGGCGGAGCGCACGCGCGAGTTCGAGGCCGAGCACGAGGCGCGCGAGCGCTACGAGCGGGAGTGGAACGCCGCGCTCGAACGGATCGAGGAGCTGCGCCACGCCGCGGACGCCGCGCGCGACGTGAAGGCGGACCTGGAAGCCGACCTGGCCGGACACCGCGACACCGTGGCCGCGCTGCGCGCCGAGGCCGCGCGCGAACGCGAAGAACACGAGCAGGTGACGGCGGCGCTGACGAGCGACCTGGAGCAACATCGGCACGTGGTCGAGGAGCTGCGCGCGGAGGCGCGGCGCAAGGACGAGGCGATGGCGACGCTGCAGGCCGAGCTGGCCAGCCGCCACGCCGAGGTCGCGCGCATCGAGGCCGAACGCGACGAGGCGCGGCGCGACCTGGCCGAGCTGCGCGAGACGACGTCCGCGCGCATCGAGGCGCTCGAGCACGAGCTGACCGCCGAGCACGAGCGCGTCGAACACCTGACGCACGACCTCGAGGACCGCTGGAAGAACTTCCGCCGCGCGTTCGAGCTGCGCCGGCGCGCGGAGTGAAGCCCGGGAGCCTGGCGAACTCCGGATTCCGCCTTGTTCGCCGCCGATGCCGGTGCAGGACGTGCAAGTCGCCAGGGCGCACGGTGAGTCCCTGCGCCATTCGTGGGATCCGCCGGCGCATGACCGGTCCACCACCTGCGCATCGATTCCGACGAGTCGCGCGAAGAAGCGCCGTGCCTTCTATCGGTGAGCACCATTCGGTCTGCGCGGCTCTGCGCTCACGGCTCGGACAAACGCCCTGATCCGTCCGGCCGAGGAGCGCCGCTCGAGTCATCGATCCCGATGTAGGGAAGACGACCATCAGGCAGGGATCGGCGCTTTCAATCGACCGCCCGAACTCTAGTCTCCGCCAAGCAGTGCTGACCGCCTCGCAAACCGGCCTTGGTATGCGCTGACCTTGCGGAAACAGCACACTTCGATCTTCAGATAACCACACGCAAAATATGCACACACTTAGCTTCCGAGCCACGAGCCTCACGCTCGCAGCTCTAGCAATGGCAAGCCAACTCGTTGCGCTGCCTCTGGCGACACATGAATCGCATGATGACGGCATCGATGCTGCGGTCCTCGATGCGAGACCTTCAACCTCGAGCGCGGGAGCAGGGCCCGAAGTCGGCGGCCACATCAGCCCACGAGATCGCGCAGAGCTCACGGACCTCATTCGCAAGTCCCGGAGCCGCTTCACCGAGGGCCCCGCGGGAATCGTCTGTGACAATGACTCGCAACGGCTCGTGCATCGATTCGTCACTGGCCACCACACGGTCCATGACCAAGCTGGAGAGCTACTGTGGAGTACGCGTCTCAGCTCTATCGATCGCGGGTCTGCCTCCTGGACCGCTGACGGGCTCGCTTCCTCCAGCATCCACGAGAACCGCCTGGCGTTCTCCTGGGGCGCCGGCGTCGAAGAGTGGTTCGTGAATGAAACAGGCGGTGTAGAGCACGGTTTCACGATCGAACAAGCCCCTTTCGCGGCGGATTCCGACTCGTCCCCCCTCTCACTCGAGATCCAGCTTGGAGGTCCACTCTCCGCCCGAGTCGCCGGTGATGGGCGCTCCGTCGAGCTCATCGACGGCGAAGGCAGTAGCCGATTGCGCTACGAGGACCTGAAGGTGTTCGACTCGTACGGCACCGACCTGCCGGCAACGATGGCGGTGGACTCGGGCGTCCTCAGCATCGTTGTCGATGACAGGGGCGCGACCTACCCCATCGTCATCGACCCGACGATCGTGAACGGGCACTACCTGAAGGGTAGTGAGCTGGAGGGGCTGGATGAATTCGGCACCTCGGTCAGCGCCTCGAACGGCACCGTCGTCGTCGGGGCCCCTCATGACGACGGGCCGAGCAACTCCACTGCCGGAGTCGGCGCGGTCTACGTGTTCGTGAGGAGCGGCCACACATGGACCGAGCAAGCTGTCCTGCGGGGCAACGGTCTTTCCGCGAACGCGGACTTCGGGCGCTCCGTCGCCGTTTCCGGGGACTGGTTGGCGGTATGCGCCCCCGGCGCATCCGGTGGTCGAGTCTTCATGTACCAACGCAGCGCCGGTACGTGGACCTTGACCCAGATCCTCCCCGCGCTGTCGTGCACGTCGGTTGATATCGACGGCTTGACCACCGTGGGCGGGGCTCCCGGCGCGCTCGGAGGCCTCGGCGCGGCGTACGTATGGCAATTCGTCAGCCCCACCTGGAATCTCGTGAAGACGCTGACGGCGTCCAACGCCGGCGCTGGAGACCTCTTCGGTCACGATGTCGCCATCGACGTCGACCACATCATCGTCGGAGCGCCGTACGAAGCGGGCGACCCCACCCTCCCGCCGAGTGACAACAGCATCGCCGGCGCCGGCGCCGCGTACATCTACACGCGAGCTGGGAACTGGCCCGAACTCCAGAGACTCAAGTCCGACTTGGCCGCCGGAGTTCCCTCGACCGTCCTCACGCGAGAGAACTTCGGCTGGTCCGTCGCCATCTCGCAGGACAGCGGCAGCGGCGATTACTACGCCCTCGTCGGAGCCCCCCTCGAGGACAGCACGGTTCCCGGCATCCACTTGACCACTCCGACGTCGTTCACGCTCGACAGTGATACCGGCGCCGTGTTCGCCTGGCACTACGCGGGATCTACGTACTCGCTCCAGGCTCGATTCAAGGCCTCCACGGTCGAGCCGTCCGGAACGGGAGTCATGTTCGAGAAGAAGGACGCTTTCGGTGACAGCGTCGACATCGACGAGTCATTCGCCGTCGTCGGCGCATCTCAGGAGTCCAGCCCGTCGACGCATCGCGACAACGATGAGTCGAGCAACTCCAGCCCCGCGTCGGGCGCTGCGTACATCTTCGAGCGGGACTCCGGAGGTACCTGGAGCCAGAAGTCGTACCTGAAAGCGACGAACACGGACGCCGGAGACATCTACGGGTACTCCGTCGCCGTGAGCGGCCTCGACATCGCGATCGGGGCCCCGCGAGAGGACAGCGTGTCCCAGTCCATCGACTCCGGTGAATCCGACAACAGCGTCGTCGACGCTGGTGCGGCCTATACCGTGGACCTTGGGTTCTACTCCACGACCGGATCGACGTTCTGCCTCGGAGACGGGAGCAGTGGCGTCGGCTGCCCTTGCGGGAACCAGCCTCCCCTGTACAGCGCTGAAGGGTGTCACAACAGTGCCACGCTCTGGAGTCCGAAACGAGGGGCTGTCATGACGACCACCGGGTCGTCCTCCGTCGCTCTCGCCGACCTGGTGTTCCACGTCAATCAAGGGACACCCGGCAACACGGGGATCTTCCTTCAGGGCGCCACGTCCGCCGCTCCGATCCCCTTCAAGGATGGTCTCTACTGTCTCTCCGGAACGACCGTCAGGCTCGAAACGGTGCCTATCGACTCCTACGGTTATGCGTTCAGTACGGTGTCCATTCCCGCCGTCGGCGTTGTCGCCCCTGGAGATCTGCGGTTCTATCAGTTCTGGTATCGCGATCCGTCCCCGCCCGGTCCTTGTGGGACTGGATCGAACTTCTCCAGCGGCGTGAGCATCCAGTGGTAACACTCGAAGCGAACCGCTAGAGGTTCGACGAGGACAAGGACGCCGGCGGGCGAGTGTCTTGCACGCCCGCCGGCATCGTTCGTTCCTGGAAGACTCCGGTCTCGGACCAGTCGAGGACCAAGGCGCTGAAGAGGTCGCGCCCCAGGGCCAGCACCCGCGAGCCGTTCGCAGCTCGCGAGCCGTGAATCACGCCCAAGTCCAGAGGGGCCTACGAATTCAGCTCCATCGCGAGCCGCTCCTCGCACTCCTCCAGCCCCTGCGCGACGATCGTCCCCGCCGGGTCGATCAGGAAGAAGGTCGAGCCCCACACCAGGTCGACGCCGTAGGCCTCGCGCACGGCCTTGCCGTTCGCCAGCACGGGGAAGTTCAGCGCGTGCTCCCGCGCGAACGCCTGGGCGGTCGCGACGTCGACGTCGGTCACGCCGACGATGGAGAAGGAGCGGTCCCGGTACGTGTCCTGCACCTGCACGAGGTGCGGCATCTCCTCGACGCACGGGCCTCAGGTCGGCTTGAAGACGACCAGCATGCGCCAGTCGGCGGTCGGCGCCTGGGCCTTCCAGAGCTCGGCGGCGACCCAGTCGCCGGAGTCGAGGGCGGGCGCGGGGTCGCCGACGCGGTCGTCGTTGCTCCAGGAGAGCGCGGTGGAGCGGATGGCGCTGCACCCGGCGGTCAGCGCGAGGCCGGCGACGAGTCCGGCGAAGAGGGAGGAGCGGCGGAGGGTCATGGATCGGGTCCCTTCTGGTTCGCGGCGGCGCGCGGTGCGCGTCTCCGGGTCGTTCGCGGGGGGAGCGCGCGCGGATGCGGAACCCCGCCCGGCTCGTGACGTCACCGTAGCCGCAACTCGCGGATTCGTCGCCGCCGGCGGCGTCGCGCGGTACCTTCTGTCCATGTCGGGTGGGACCGAAGCGGGCGCGCGCCTGGCGCGCTGGGACCGGCGGTTGCGCATGGTGTTGCTGCACCTGGCCGGCCCCGCGGTCCGGGCGCGGGTGGACGCGGACGACCTGGTCCAGGAGGTCTACCTGCGCGCGCTGTCGCGGCCGGAGGCCTGGCCCGAGGACGACGCCGCGCTCGGCCGCTACCTGACGGCGATCGCGCGGCACGTGGTGGTCGACGTCGTGCGCGCCGCGCGGGCGGCGAAGCGGGACGGGCGCGTCGAGACCCTCGACCGCGACACCTGGACCCGCGCCGGGGCGACGCCCGCCGCCGTCACCGCCGGCCCGGCCACCCGCGCGTCCGGCGGCGAGGTCAGCCGGCGCATGGCCCAGGCCTTCCTCGCGCTGTCGCCGGAGCACCGGCGGGTGATCGGGCTGCGCCAGTTTGAGGGCCTGTCCGCCCGCGAGACGGCCGCGCGCATGGGGCGCGGCGAGACGGCGGTGCACTCGCTGTACCGGCGGGCGCTGGGCGCGTGGGAGACGGCGCTCGGCGAGGACGACGACGTCTGACCGGGTCGCGAGCGGCCGCGTCCTCGCGTCGCGCGCGCCCCGCGGCGAGAATCCACGCGCGGCCCGCGTCGACCGCGCCGCGAGAGATCCGGCTTCGCGCGACGAATCGCGCCGCGCGCGCCGCCCCGCTCCTCATGGACGACATCCGACGACTCGACGACCTGCTGGACGACCTGGTGGCGCGCTACTCCGACGAGCTGGCCGGCGGGCGCAACCCGCGGCTCGCGGAGTACCTCGAGCAGGTGCCCGCCGACGCGCGGCCGGGGCTCGAGCGCTGCTTGAAGATGATCGACGCGGGCATGGCGAGCTCGCCGGGCGCGCAGCACCCGCTGGCGCCGGGCGTGCGGCTGGACCACTACGAGCTGGTGCGCGAGCTGGGCCGCGGCGGGATGGCGCTGGTGTGGCTGGCGACGGACACCGAGCTGAAGCGGCCGGTCGCGCTGAAGGTGTTGCGCCCGGGTCTCGCGCTGGAGAAGCGCCACGCCGAGCGCTTCGAGCGCGAGGCCGAAGCCGTCGCGCGCCTCTCGCACACGAACGTCGTGCGCATCTACGGCGTCGGATCCGCGCGCGGCTACCACTACCTGGCGATGGAGTTCATCGCGGGGCCCAGCCTGCAGACGGTGCTCGACGCGCTGCCGACCGACCGCGATCCGACGGCCGAGGACCTGGCGCGCGCGACGGGTTCGCCGGAGCTGGCGAGCGCCGGGCGCGACTACGAGCAAGCCGTCGCGGCGCTGCTGGCGCCGGTGGTCGAGGCGCTCGCCGCCGCGCACGAGCGCGGGCTGGTGCACCGCGACATCAAGCCGTCGAACATCCTGATCGACGCGGGCGGGCGCGCGGTGCTGGCGGACTTCGGGCTGGCGAAGGGCGCGGAGGATCCCGCGCTGTCGCTGACCGGCGAGACGCTGGGGACGCCGCACTACATGGCGCCCGAGCAGGCGTACCGCACCTCGCACCCGGTCGATCACCGCGCGGACGTCTACAGCTTCGGCGTGACGCTGTACGAGGCGCTGTCGGGGCGGCGGCCGTTCCGCGGCGAGACCTTCCTGGAGGTCATCGAGGCGATCAAGACGGAGCTGCCGCGGTCGGTGCGGAGCGTGCGGCCGACGCGCACGCGCAACGCCACGGCGCTGGTGCGGCGCGCGATGCAGCGCGACCCGGCGATGCGCTACGCCGACGCGGGCGCGCTGCTGGACGACCTCCGCGCGCTGGCGAACGACCGCACGACGCGCGCGCTGCAGGACGAGGGCGGCCCGCTGCGCCGACTGTGGACGCAGGTGCGCTTCATGACGTCCGGGCAGATCTACGAGTACAAGTCCGAACGCACCTTCCTGGGCCTGCCGCTGGTCCACGTCGTCGGGCGCCGGGCGCCGGGACAGAAGCGGCGCGTCGTGAAGGGCTGGATCGCGTACGGCGACGTCGCCTACGGCTTCCTGTGCGGCGGGACGGTGTGCTACGGCGTGATCGCGACGGGCGCGATCAGCGTCGGACTGCTGACCTGGGGCGCGCTGTCGTTCGGCGTGCTCGCGGCCGGCGGCCTCGCCGCGGGCGTCTACTCGACCGGCGGGATCTCCGCGGGCTACCTGACCTTCGGCGGGCTGGCGTTCGGCTACGCCGCGATCGGCGGGTACGCGCGCGGCTACTACGCGATGGGCGGCAACGTGAAGGGCACCTACCAGGTCGGCGGCGGGCGCACGGACCAGGAGGCGGTCGACTTCTTCAGCGAGAACGCGCCGTACGTGCTGCAGTGGTGGTCGTAGCGGAGTGAGTACCGTGCCGCAACTGATTGTCCCGCGGTCCGAGCGGTTCGGCCGAGCCGAACCGTTCGGACCGCGGGACAATCAGTTGCGGCACGGTACTCACTCCGGCAGGCGCGCGGCGACGAGCGTCATGCGCATGACCTGCTCGCCGTCGCGCTCCAGGTCGACGCGCACCGGCGGGCCCGGCAGGGCGTCGGCGAACCACAGGCGCTGCGTGCCGCCCTCCTGGGTCGCGACGATGTAGCACCAGCACGGCAGCGTGCCGAAGGTCGTGTCCAGCTGGTCGCGCACGCGCACGGCGCCGTCGGCGCGGAAGCGGCCGTGCAGCTGCAGCTCCTCCCAGGTCCGGCGCGCGTCGGTCGGCGGCGTCACGGGGCGGCCGTCCTCCAGCTCGACGCGCATCACGATGTTGACGGCGTCCTCGCTCCAGTCGTGGAAGCGCATGCGTTGCCACTGCGCCGGCGCGCCGCGGCTCTGCACCTTCAGGTCCAGCTCGAGCCCTTCGACGCAGCGCTCGCGGATCTGCGCGACCGTGTACGGCAGCGGCAGGTAGGCGACGCCGTCCTCGCCGACGATCACGTCGCGTCGAGGCTTCTCGGGCTGCGCGTCGCTCGACGCGCAGGCGGGCGCGAGGAGGGCCAGGAGCAGGATCAGGTGCTTCATGGCGCCCACCTCACCGGGGCGGGACGCCGCGGTCAACGGGAACCGCCGCCGACAGCGCGCCGGCGCGCGCGGGTTTCCGCGGATTCCCGTGCGGATCCCGTCCCGCGGCGACGCTTCCTCCGTGTTCCGCCCGAATCCGTCCCACACCCCCTGCCGGAGGACCGACATGCGATCGAACGAGAACCGCATCCTCGTGCCCTGGAGCCCCGACCTGGGCCTGGGCCCGCGCGCCACGACCCGCGAACGCCGCCGGGCGCGCGAGCTGCTGTTCGAGGCGGAGCTGGAGCGCGTGATGAAGGCGCTGGTCGAGCGCGAGACACCCGCGCGCGACGGCGATCACGGGCCGCCGTGCGCGAAGCCCGTCGTCGAGTAGAACACCAGGCGGTGCCCGTCCGGGTCGCGCAGCGGCAGGTCGCGGATGCCGTAGAACTGCGTCACCGGATCCCCCGCCGTCGTCACGCCGCGCTCGACGACGCGCGCGTGGAAGGCGTCGATGTCGGGCACCTCGAGGTACACGAGCACGCCGCCGCACGGCGTCGCGTCGAAGTCCAGCTGGTTGCGGCGGTGGAACTCCGCCCACTCGCCGGTGCCGGACCCCTCGGACATCGGCGACGCGACCATCACCTTCTGCCCGTCGAGCTCGAGCGACGCCCAGACCGGCGGCCCTTGCTCCGGGTAGCTCGCGGTGCAGCGGAAGCCCAGCGCCTCGGTGTAGAACGCGATCGAGCGCGTCACGTCGCGGCTGCTGAGGTGGACGGACATCGCGCCCTGTCGTTGCGTTCCGTCGGTCGTCATGGCGTGGTTCCTCCTGTCGGGGCCCCGGCTCGGGGACGAGGGCGGCTGTCGCGGGACGAGAGCCGAGGTCGAGGCCGGTGGTCGGGGGACGAGGGTAGCGCGGCGGCCGCCCCTCGGCGCGGCGTAGACTGGCGCGGGTGACGCCGACCTGGGAAGACCGCTCGCTCGACGGCGCGGACCTCGTGCTGTCGCGCGACTGGATCGCGCGCGGCGCGGCGGACGCGTGGCTCGACGCCCTCTCGCGCGAGGTCGCGTGGCGGTCGGAGCGCCTGCGCGTCTTCGGCCGCGTCCACGAGGTGCCGCGGCGGGTCGCCTTCCAGGGCGAAGCCGGGGTGCGCTACCGCTACTCCGGCCGCGAGCACGAGGCGGAACCGTGGACGCCGGCGGTCCGCGCGATCCGCGACGCGCTCCACGCGGCGCTGCCGGACGCGACCTTCGACGGCGCGCTCTTGAACCTGTACCGCGACGGCCGCGACGCGATGGGTTGGCACGCGGACGACGAGCCCGAGCTGGGCGCGCGCCCGGTGATCGCGTCGGTGTCGCTCGGCGCGACGCGCGCGCTGCGCTTCCGGCGGCGGCGCGGCGACGGGTGGGAGACGGCGACCCTCGAGTTGCCCCACGGCAGCCTGCTGGTCATGGCCGGCGAGACGCAGCGCTGGTGGCAACACGCGCTGCCCCGCCGCGCGCGCGTGACCGAGCCGCGCGTCAACCTGACCTTCCGGCGCTTTCGCGACGCTTGCGACGGCGCGGCCGGGCCGGTGTGATGCGGGCCATGCGCCGTCCCTCGACCTCTCCGCGCGCGGCCGTCGCCGCGCTCGCGCTGCTCCTCGCGTCCTGCGCGGCCTCGCCGGCCGACGACCCGCCGCAGGACCGCTGGCTGGAGTACCGCGACCACCAGGGTCCCGGCCGCGGCAAGCACATCGTGTTGATCGCCGGCGAGGAGGAGTACCGCTCGGAGGAGTCCTTCCCGATGCTGGCGCACCTCCTGGCGAAGCGCCACGGCTTCGACACCACCGTGCTGTTCTCGCAGGGCGCGACCACGGGCATCGTCGACCCCGGCGAGCGCCGTCACATCGTCGGGCTCGAGATGCTCGACGACGCGGACCTCGTCGTCCTGTCGACGCGCTTCCGCGCGTGGGATCCCGACGAGATGCAGCACCTGGACGAGTACCTGCGCGGCGGCGGCTCGGTCATCGGCGTGCGCACCGCGACGCACGCCTTCGAGTTCCGCCAGGCGTCGGACCACCCGTTCAAGCACTACTCGTGGGACTCGCCCGAGCCGCCGGGCGGCTTCGGCGGGCGCGTGCTGGGCACGACCTGGGTCGCGCACCACGGCGTGCACGAACAGCAGTCGACGCGCGGCGTCGTCGAGGCGGACGCGGCGGACCACCCGATCCTGCGCGGCGTCGGCGAGGTCTGGGCCGAGACCGACGTCTACGAGGTCCAGCCGCTGCCGGCGGACGCGGTCGTGCTGATGCGCGGCGTCGTGCTGGACGGCATGGACCCGGACAGCGCGCCGGCCGAAGGCGAGCGCTACGCCGAACACCGCCCCGTCGCGTGGGCGCGCGACGTCCGCACGAAGTCCGGCGCCGAGATGCGCATCGTCACGACGACGATGGGGTCCGCGCGCGACTTCCGCGACGAGGACCTGCGCCGCTTGTTCGTCAACGCGTGCTACTGGGCGACGCGCCTGGACGACGCCGTCCCCGAGCTGGCGAACGTGCACCCGATGGAGTTCTACACGCCGAGCCCCTCGGGCTTCGGGAAGCACCTCGTCGGCATGCACCCGATCGAGATGCGCCCCGCGTCGCGCGGCGTGCACCGCTGGTGATCGGCGTCAGCGCTCGAGCCGGTCGCTGACCTGCTCGAGGATCTGGTACGCGACCTGGTTCGGGCTGTAGCCGCCGGGCAGGCGCACGTACGCCTTCTCGTGCTTGTCGCACAGCGCCTTGACGTTCTCGTACGAGTGCGACGCCCAGCGGATCGCCAGCACGACGACCGCCGTCTCCGGGCGCGCGATCGCCGACTCGAACGTCTTGTACGAGGGCTTCGACGAGGTCTGCACCCACGTCAGGTCGGACAGGCCGAACTCGCGCACGAGCGCGGCCTTCGACCCGGGGCGCTCCTCGCCGCCGATCAGCACCACCTCGCGGCCGCGCAACAGCTCGGCGACGCGCTCCGCCTCGCGGCTGCTCGCGCGCTGCGTGGTCGCGCCGCCGGAGGACGCCTCGGCTTCGGCGAGCGCCTGGTAGCGGTCGAGCTCCTCCAGCACGCGCGTGAAGTCCGCCTTCGGGCGGTAGCCCTCGGGCAGGTAGTCGAGCGCGGGCACGAGCGCCTCGCGCAGCTCGCGGTTCGACGGCTGCAAGCCGCCCTTGATCAGCGTCGCCAGCTCGTTCTCGAAGCGGCGCCACAGGTCGGTCACGGCGCGCGTCGGACCTTCGCGGCGGATCGAGCGCAAGCGGTCGTGCAGCGCGCTCCAGACCTCCTCCAGCTGCGCGCGCTGGCGGCGCTCCTGCAGGGACGCGCTCCACCGGCGCTCCTCTGCCGCGAGGCGCGAGCGCGTGTCCTTCCAGCCGTCAGGGTCGCCCGGGTTGTCCAGGCGCATGTACTCGCGCACGAAGATCTGGTCGATCGCGGTGCGCGCTTGCAGCCAGCGGAAGGTGCGCTGCTGCAGGTCCTCGAAGCGCACCTGCGCGCGGTCCTCCAGCGCGACGCGCAGCGCCGACTGGGACTCCGCCAGGCGCGTGAGCGCGCGTCGCTTGTCCTCTTCCTGCGCCTCGTCGTCGCTCAGCACGCGCACGGCGAAGCGCAGCGCCCGCGCCACCGTCGCGTACAGCTCCGCGAACAGCGCGCAGTCGTCCGTGGTCACGCCGTGCTTGTCGGCGTCGCCGATCCACAGCCACTCGTCGCGCTCCTGCCACGCGCGCGAGATCGCGCGGCGCTGTTCGTGCAGCGCGGCGGGCGCGTCGGCGCTCGACAGCTCGCGGAAGTCCGCGGCGGCCTGCTTCAACAGCGCGGCCAGCTCGTCGCCCTCCTCGTACGGGTCGCGCGCGCGGCGCGGCGCGCGGGCCTCGGCCTTCGCGGGCTCGACCGGTTCGGCGACCTCGGGCTCGTCCTGCGGCAACGTCAGCGGCGGCGTCTCGCCGTCGGGCACCGACGCTTGCGCCTGCACGCGCACGGCGTTCCCGCCCAGCGACAACAGGCGCGACGCCGAGAGTTCCTGCCCCGCGCCCGCGTCGCCCTTCTCCGCGGGGGCGTCGTCGCCGCAGACCGCGCGCAACCAGCCGGACAGCGCCAGACCCGCCGCGCGCAACTCCGGGTCGGTGCGGAACAACTCGATCAGGCGCGCGCCCACGCGCTCGAACGCCGAGGCGTCGGCGGACGCGTCCTCGGCGCCGGACGCGTCTCGTGCGCGTTGCGCGTCAGGGCCGTCGCGGCGTTCGCCTTCCGCGGCAGCGCGCTCGTTCGGCGTCCGCGACTCCTGTCGCGCGCCGCGTTCGGGTTGTCGTTGCATGGCTCGTCCCATTGCAGTGGAGGAGATCGGGCGAGCGCTTGCAGCCTACCAAGTCATGCAGCGCCGAGCCCCACCAGCTTCGCCGCTTCTTCCAGCGCGCCTTGCGCGGACGCGGACGAGGCGTCGGCCCCCACCGCCTCGTGCAGGTCGGCGTGTTCGCGGAACGGCCGCCCGCCGACCAGGATCGGCACGGAACCGTCCGTCGCCTCGCGGATCGCCTCCACCTCGCGCGCCGTCGCCCGCAGGTTCAGGCTGGTCCCCAGCGACAGCGCGACCAGGTCCACCTGGTGGTCGACGGCCGCGCGCGCCAGATCGACGCCCGGCACGTCGCTGCCCAGGAACAGCGCGTCCCACCCGGCCTCCGCGAACTGGTCCGCGATCATGCGCGCGCCGATGTCGTGCAGGTTCCCGGAGATCGCCGCGACCAGCACGCGCTTGCCGTGCTTCGTCGCCCGCGGCATGCGCGCGCGCAACAGGACCAACACGTCCTCGACGACGCGCGAGCCAAGGTGCTCGTCGGCGACGTGGATCTCGCCCGCCTGCCACATGCGGCCCATCTCGGCCTGCGCGCGGCCCAGCACGTGCGAGTGGATCTCGTTCAAGGTCGCGCCGCGCGCCTGCACGTCCAGCACGATGTCCGTCGCGTCCTCGACGCGCCCCTCGAGCACGGCGAGCAGGAAGCGCGCGGTGTCCTCCGCGAAGGGCGCGGCGGGATCCATGTGGCTGGGCGTCGGCGTGCACGGCGCGGACGCGCGGGAGAGCGCGCGCTCGATCGC
>JAUHYB010000437.1 GCA_030426745.1 bacterium | reverse complement strand
CGCGGCGCCGCCGGCGCCTGACCGGCCGCCTCCCGACCGGGCGCGACCGCGCCTCCACGCACGGCACCCCCAGCTTCCCCCCCCGGGAGCCTCGCTCGGGCGGGTACCGCGAACGCGGGCCCGCCCGGGCACTTCCCCATCGCGTGCGCCGCGTCACGTTCGAGCGGGTGACCCGGCGAGCGCGACGCGGCGCGCGCTCGAGTGACCGGGCGCTCGCTCGTGCGACTCGGCGCGCGCGCGGGCGACTCGGTGCGCGCGCGCGGGCTACTCGGCGCGCGCGCGCGACAGCACCTCGCGCGCCTCCTTCGCGGAAATCGGTCCGGCGATCGACAGGCAGCACGCGTCGGGGAACAGGTGGCGGCGTGCGACGCGTTGCACGTCCTCCGGCGTCACCGCGGCGAAGGCCTGGGGCAGCTCGCGCAGGTGGTCGTCCGACAGGCCGAAGACCTCCGCCGTCACCAGGTACCCCGCGCGCCGCGCCGCGCGCTCGAACTCGCGCGGGAACGACCCCAGCAAGTAGTCGCGCGCGACGTCCAGCTCGTCCCGCGGCACGAGCTCGTCCTGCAGGCGGCGCATCTCGCGCAGGAAGCCGCGCACGGCGACCTCGACCTGCTCGGGCGATGTGCCGATGTACGCGTTGAACATGCCGGGCATCAGGCCCGCGCTGGACGTGATCGAGCCGCTGACCGTGTACGCCAGGCCCTGCTCGTCACGCAGGATGCGCGACAGCCGGTTCGTGAAGCCGGGCCCCATGCCCAGCACGTGGTCCATGACGACCAGCGTCGCGTAATCGGGGTCGGCGCGGCGGATGCCGAGGTGGCCGAGGTGCACGTGCACCTGTTGCCGGTCGGCCTTGAACGCCGCGGTGCGGTTCGCGCGCTTCGGGAGCTCCGGCGGCGTGGGACGCAGCGGGATGCCGGCGTCCCAGCCGCGCAGCGCCTTGTCCAGGAAGCGCTTCACCGCTCGCGCGTCCACGTCGCCCGACACCGCGATCAAGCAGCGGCTGGCGACCCAGTTCTTCGCGTGTTGCGCGCGCAGGTGCTTCGGCTGGATGCGCTGCACGCTCTCGTAGGTGCCGTAGGCCGGGCGACCGAGCCAGTGCTCGCCGTAGACGAGGCGCCGCAGCCCCAACCCGCCCTGCACGCGCGGCTCGTCGCGCTCGACGGACAGGCGGTGCAGCAGGCGTCCCTTCTGTCGCTCGACCTGCGCCTTGGGGAAGGTCGCCTCGGTCAGCAGCTCGGCGATCACGGACAGCAGCAGCTTCCACTCGCCGTTCACGATCGTCGCGTGGATGCCGGACGCGTCGCCCGCGACGGCGCCGCCCGCCGGCTCCAGCAGCTCGGCCAGCGCGCGGTCGTCGTGCGACTTCGTGCCCTGGTCCAGCAACCCGCCGGTCAGGAACGCGAGGCCCTCGAGCCCCGCGGGATCCATCGACGGCCCGCCGCGCATGTGCACCTCGACCGCCGCGATCGGCGCGCCGGCGCGCGGCGACACGACGAGCTTCGCGCCGCACGCCAGGTCGAAGCGCTCGACCGGCAACTCGACCACCGGGACGGCGTGGCGCTTGCGCCGCAGGCCGGTCAACGCGCGGCCCCTTCCGCGGCCGGCAGCGACCAGCCGACGACGCGGCGCTCCTGCGTCAACAAGCGTCGCGCCGCGTCGCGCACGTCGCGCGGGCGGACGGCGTCGTAGCGCTCGCGCGCGGTCAACACCAGCCGCCAGTCGGCGTCGACGGCGAGCTGGCCGATGTCCTCGGCCAGGTCGAGCGCGGACTCCAGCTCGTACGCGTCCGCGGCCGCCAGGATCTTGCGCGCGCGCTTCAGCTCGGCCGCGGTCGGCGGCGCGGCGCGCAGGCGCTCCAGCTCCTCGTCGACCGCGCGCTCGAGGTCCGCGTGGTCCTTGCCGGGCGCGCACTCCGCGTACAGCCAGAACGCGCCGCCGTCGACGCGCGTGTCGTTGCTGGTCGAGACGTTCACGGCGAGCCCGTCGTCCAGCACAAGGCGCCTGTACAGGCGCGACGTGCGGCCGGTAGACAGCAGCACGGAGATCACGTCCAGCACGTCGTCCTCGCGCGTCCCGACCGCGACGGTCGGCCACGCCATGACCATGCGGCGCGCGTCGTCGTCCCAGCGCGTCGTGACGCGGCGCTCGCCGCGCGGCTCGGGGATCGGCGCGCGGTACGGGTCCTCGTCGGCGAAGTCCGGGCCGGCGGCGATGTCGCCGAAGCGCGCGCGGATGCTGCGCAGCGCGGCGGTCGGCTTGATGTCGCCCGCGACGACCAGCGTCGCGTTCGCCGGGTGGTAGAAGCGCCGGTGGAACGCGTGCATGTCCTCCGGCGTCATGCGCGCCAGGCTCTCGGGGTAACCGATGATCGGCCGGCGGTACGGGTGGCGCGTGAACAGGATCTCGGAGACCTCCTGCGACACGTTGCGCCACGGGTCGTCCTCGCCCATCGCGAGCTCCGACAGCACGACGGCCTTCTCGGCCTCGAACTCGCCCGGCTCCAGCTCCAGCCCGCGCATGCGGTCGGCCTCGATGTCGAGCGACTCCTCCCAGCGGTCCGCCGTGAACTCGAAGTAGTAGGCGGTGTGGTCGGGCGTCGTGAACGCGTTGTTGCTGCCCCCCAGCGCGGCCGTGCGCAGGTCGACCTCGCCCTTCGCGTAGTCGGCGCTGCCCTTGAACATCATGTGTTCCAGGAAGTGGCTGATCCCCGCCTCGCCCTCGCGCTCGTTGCGCGAGCCGACGCGGTACAGGATCAGCGTCGCGACGACCGGGTCGTCGTGGCGCTCCGCCAGGATCACGCGCATGCCGTTGCGCAACCGGTGCTCGGTGATCGACGCGCCGGCGATCTCCGCCGCCGCGCCCTTCGGTCCGCCCTTCGCCGCCATCAACGCGGCCCCGGCTTCTTGCCGCGCGGCCCCTTGGACG
>JAUHYB010000436.1 GCA_030426745.1 bacterium | reverse complement strand
GAGTACGCGGCGAGGCGCGAGCAGACCGCCGGGTCCGCTCGCGCCTCGCCGCGTTCGTCGCCGCTGCAGGCGCGCGCTAGCGCCCGTGCACGACCGGGATCTGCACCTCGGTCATGAGCTGCGAGTAGTCCTGCACGGCGCCGGGCGGCACCAGGTAGATCTCGCGCACCGGGCCGTCCTCGACCCAGCCCATGCGGTTCATGTAGCGGTAGATCCCCGGGTACGCGCGCGGCACGTCCGGGTACGGGCCGCCGACGACGGCGTAGGCCACGGTCTGGCTCGGCAGCACGTCGTAGGACAGCGAGCCCAGGTGCTTGGGCATGCCGTCGACCGGGACGCAGGCGCGCGAGCGCAGCTGGTCGGCGGGCACGACGCCGGGGTCGTCGTAGAACAGCGCGAACGGCGGGCCGACGGCCTCGAGCCCGGCGTCGCTCAGGGCCTGGTGCACGGACGGCAACAGCCGGCCGGTCTCGTAGTACGGGCCGGCGTACTCGACGTACACGTACGGCTGGTCGATGCGCTGCTTCCAGTTCGTGTGCACCTCGCGGTACGGCGGGGCGCTGACCGGCAGGTCGGGCTCGTAGACCCAGCGCGGCGCCGCGTTCGCCGACGCGCCGGCGGACTGGGCGTCGCGGGTCTCGGGAGCGCCGACGCAGGCGGCGGCGGAGAGCAGCAGGACGAGGATGGTGGGACGGCGCATGGCTGTGGATCGCTGGGGACGCGCGGACAGGGTGTACATCGGCAGGCGGCGGCGATCGCTGGTGCGCTTTGCGCCGGCCGTCCGGGTCGCGGGTGCTCCGAGGGGTCGTGTCCGAGCCCAGGGCGGGTCCCCCGGCGGCGGATCCGGAAGGTCGGATAATGTACGTTCTGTTGCACGGCAGATGGGCGGAAGGGGGCGGGAAGGCGGATCCGGGTCCCGCCGGGCGCGCGTTCGTCCGCTCGGCTCGGACGCTGTCGGGCGCGACACCCACGGCCCCACGCACCGACGGTCCGACGATCGTCGAGCGGCGACGACGAGGGTCGGCCCGCGTCCGCCACGCGGCGAGGGAACGTCCGGCGCCGCGCTCGTTCGTTCACCGACGTCCGGCGTCGCGTCGCACGGGCGGAGCGTGCGCGACGCGGCGCCGGACGTCGGTGGACGAACGAGCCCGGCGCCGTACGTTCCCTCACGCGTTCGACGCCGAGTGCGGTCGCCACCTCGGCCTGCTACGATCCGCCGCGCGGACGCCGATCCGCAGGAGAGCCATGACGAACAAGAAGTGCTTCATGAACGCCGAGCGGCCGTGCGACCTGACCTGCAAGGCGGCGTTCGAGGTCGATGATCCGGTCGACAACATCGACTGCTACTTCATCTGGCTCGCGTTCCACTTCGGCGAGGGCTTCTACGAGATCAAGCGCTCGCTGGAAGGCGGCGGCGGTCCGGGCGGCGGCTTCCCGGGCGGGATGGGCGGCTTCCCCGGCGGCAGCCCGGGGCCCGGCGGCGGACCGAAGGCGCCGAAGGGCTTCCCGAACAATTGAGCGCGGCGCGCGTCGCGCTCGCGGAGCCCCGGCGGGGGACCCGGATCCCCTGCCACGAGGCCAAAAAGCGCCCTCGCGGGATGGACCGTCCCCGCGGGGGCCAGTAGCCTCCCTGGTCTTCCGTCCCGCCGAACGACGCCGAGAGGCGCGCGTCCGTCCCCCACCGGGGCGCGAAGGCTGATCCGGGTCCCCCGCCGGGGCCCTCGGCTCCCTCCACCGCTGCGGAAGGCTTGCAGCATGCTGTCCTGGTTGCGACGAACCCTCCAATCGTCCATCGGCAAGAAAGTGCTGATGGCGTGTACGGGCCTGGCCCTGATCGGCTTCCTGATCGGGCACCTGGCCGGAAACCTGACGCTGTTCGCCGATAGCGACGGCGAGGCGTTCACCGCCTACGCGACGACGCTGAACTCGAACCCGGCGCTGCCGGTCGTCGAGATCGGGCTGACGCTGCTGTTCCTGGCGCACATCGTGCTGGCGTTCAGCGTCACGCGCGAGAACCGCGAGGCGCGCTCGAAGGGCTACACGCTGCGCAACGACCACGGCGCGCGCACGCCCGGGTCGCGCAGCATGATGATCACCGGCGTCATGATCGCCGCGTTCCTCGTCGTGCACCTGATCGACTTCCGCTTCCAGAAGCCGCCGCTCGAGGAGATGGACCTGCTCGCCGGCATGGTGAAGTCGCGACTGGCCGGCACGATCGGGTTCCTGATCTACCTGGCCGCGATGGTGCCGCTCACGCTGCACGTCAGCCACGCCTTCCAGAGCGCGCTGCAGACGCTGGGCATCAACCACCCCAAGTACAACCGCCTGATCAAGACGGTCAGCGTCGGCCTGGCGCTGATCATCGGCCTGGGCTTCGCTTCCTTCCCCATCGTGTACTTCTTCGGAGGGAACGCCTGATGAGCACCAACGGAACGCTCGACTCGCGCTGTCCGGAGGGACCGATCGAGGCGCGCTGGACGCGTCACAAGTTCGATCTGCCCCTGATCAACCCGGCCAACCGCCGCAAGTTCACGGTGATCGTCGTCGGCACCGGCCTCGCCGGTTCGTCGGCCGCCGCGTCGCTCGCGGAGATGGGCTACAACGTCAAGGCCTTCTGCATCTCCGACAGCCCGCGCCGCGCGCACTCGATCGCGGCCCAGGGCGGCATCAACGCGGCGAAGAACTACCCGAACGACGGCGACAGCGTCTACCGGCTCTTCTACGACACGGTGAAGGGCGGCGACTTCCGCGCGCGGGAGTCCAACGTCTACCGCCTGGCGGAAGTCTCGAGCAACATCATCGACCAGTGCGTCGCGCAAGGCGTGCCGTTCGCGCGCGACTACGGCGGCCTGCTGGCGAACCGCTCCTTCGGCGGCGCGCAGGTGTCGCGGACGTTCTACGCCCGCGGCCAGACCGGCCAGCAGCTGCTGC
>JAUHYB010000435.1 GCA_030426745.1 bacterium | reverse complement strand
GCCTCGATGATCGCGGCCGCCGCCTGCTGGCAGGTGACGTGCACGACGTACAGCGGCTCGCGCGTCATGCGCGCCAGCATGATCGCGCGCGACGTCGCCTCGCCCTCCAGCGGCGCGGGGCGCGACAGCGCGTGGTGCTTCGGCGTGTTCTTGCCCTCGGCCATCAAGCGGTCCTGCAGGTCGACGACCATGTCGCCGTGCTCAGCGTGCACCGTCGTCAGCGCGCCCAGCTCGCGCGCCGTGTTCATGATCTTGATCAGCTCCGGATCGTCGACGCCGATCGCGCCGCGGTACGCCATGAACGTCTTGAACGACGGGATGCCCTCGTCCTCGACGCAGCGGCGCATCCACTCGGCGGTGTCGTCGCCCCACCAGGTCACGGCCATGTGGAAGGCGTAGTCCGACGCCGCCTTCGCGGCCTTGTCGTGCCACGCGGCGAGCGCCTCCATCAGGTCCTCGTTCCGCGCGGGGATCACGAAGTCGATGATCGACGTCGTGCCGCCGGCCAGGCCCGCGGCCGTGCCCGTCTCGAAGTCGTCGGCGCTGACCGTCCCCATGAACGGCAGTTCCATGTGCACGTGCGGATCGAGGCCGCCGGGGAACACGTACTGGCCGGACGCGTCGAGCGTCTCGTCGCCGTTCGGATCGAGCCCGGCGCCGAGCTCGACGATCTTGCCGTCCGCGATGCGCACGTCGCCCGTCCATTCGTCGAGCGCCGTCACGATCGTTCCGTTGCGGATCAGGGTTCCCATCGCGTCACCTCGCTTTGCTCAGGGGAGCAGCTCGCACATGTCGTCGTAGGTCTCGGGGCGCCGGTCGCGGTAGAACTGCCACGTGCGGCGCACTTCCTCGATCAGGTCCAGGTCGAGGTCGGCGATCACCAGCTCGTCCTCGTCGCGGCTGCCCTCCGCCAGGAACTCACCGCGCGGCCCGACGAAGTAGCTCGTCCCGTAGAACTCGCCGATGTTCCACGGGCCTTCGGATCCGACGCGGTTCGAGCACCCCATGTAGAAGCCGTTCGCCACCGCGTGCGCGGGTTGCTCGAGCTTCCACAGGTACTCGGACAGGCCCGCGACCGTCGCCGACGGGTTGAACACGACCTCCGCGCCGTTCAGGCCCAGGAGGCGCGCGCCCTCGGGGAAGTGGCGGTCGTAGCAGATGTACACGCCGACCTTCGCGTAGCGCGTCTCGAACACCGGGTAGCCCAGGTTGCCCGGCTTGAAGAAGTACTTCTCCCAGAAGCCCGCCGTGTGCGGGATGTGGTTCTTGCGGTACTTCCCGAGGTAGGTGCCGTCGGCGTCGATCACCGCGGCGGTGTTGTAGTAGACGCCGGCCTGCTCGCGCTCGTAGACGGGGACGATGATCACCATCTCGTACTTGCGCGCGTACTCGCTCATCAGCGCGGTCATCGGGCCCGGCACGGGCTCGGCGGCCTCGTACCAACGCGCGTCCTGGCTGGGGCAGAAGTACGGGCCGTTGAAGATCTCTTGCAGGCACAGGATCTGCACGCCTTTCGCGCCGGCCTCGTCGATGAACGGCAGGTGGCGGTCGAGCATCGCCTTCTGGATCTCCGCGACCGGACGACTCTCGTCGTTGATCGGGTTCGAGCACTGGATCAGGCCGCAGCGGACGTTTCGGGTCATCGCGTCGTCGGTTTCGTTCGTCGGGGTGGGGGAGCGGCGCGCCGGCGCGGATCACCAGCGGCTGATGACGACCTTGCGGTCGGTGTAGAAGTCGTAGGCCTCGCGCCCGTGCGCCTTCAGGTCGCCGAAGAACGACCCCTTCGCGCCGCCGAAGCCGAAGAAGGCCATCGGCGCCGCGACGCCGATGTTGACGCCGACCATCGAGGCGTCGATCTCGTACTGGAAGCGCCGCGCGGCCGCGCCGGACGTCGTGAAGATCGAGCTGGCGTTCGCCAGCGGGTGGCGCCGCGCGATCGCGATCGCCTCGTCCAGGTCGCCGGCGCGCATCAGGCACAGCACGGGGCCGAAGATCTCCTCGCGCGCGATCGTCATCTCGGGCGTGACGTCGTCGAACAGGCACGGGCCCAGGAAGAAGCCCTTGTCGGGCAGGTCGTCCTCGCGGCCGTCGCGCAGCAACGTCGCGCCTTCGTCGACGCCCTGCTGCACGTACGCGAGCACCTTCTCGCGGTGCGGCGCCGAGATCAGCGGGCCCATCTCGATGCCCGGCTGCGACCCGTCGCCGACCGTGATGCGGTCCATGCGCGCGCGCAGGCCGTCGCGGATCCGGTCGTGGCAGTCGCCGACGGTCAGGATCACGCTGGCGGCCAGGCAGCGCTCGCCGCAGCACCCGAAGGCCGACGCCGCGATCGCCTCGACCGTCGCGTCGAGGTCCGCGTCGGGCATCACGACGATGAAGTTCTTCGCGCCGCCCAGCGCCTGCACGCGCTTGCCCTGCTGCGCGGCGCCGCGGTAGACGATCTCCGCCACCGGGCTGGACCCGACGAAGGACACGCCCTCGATCATCGGGTGCGTCACGATCGCCTCGACCGCCTCGCGCCCGCCGTGGACCATGTTCAGCACGCCGGCGGGGAACCCGCACTCGTCGATCCACTCGAAGATGCGCTGCGTCGACAGCGGCACCTGCTCCGACGGCTTCACGATGAAGCTGTTCCCGCACGCGACGGCGAAGGGGAAGAACCACATCGGCACCATCGCGGGGAAGTTGAACGGCGCGATGCAGGCGAACACGCCCATCGGTTGCCGCATCGACGTGCAGTCGACGCCGCGCGCGACGTCCTCCAGCGCCTGGCCCATCATCAGCGCGGGCGAGCCGATCGCGACCTCGACCATCTGGATGCCGCGCCGCACCGACCCCATCGCCTCGGCCAGGTTCTTGCCGTTCTCACGCGTGACGATGGCGGCCAGCTCCTCGGCGCCGCGCTCCAGCCGTTCCTTCAGCGCGTACAAGGG
>JAUHYB010000434.1 GCA_030426745.1 bacterium | reverse complement strand
GCGAGCGCCGCCGCTCGTCCGGCGCGATCGTGCGGGAGCGCACGCCGCGAGCGCTCACCGGCGCGGCAACCGCTCGTTCGGCTGTCGGCGCCGTGTAAAACGGCCCGCTGCACGGGATTTGCACTCTCCAACCCCTTGTCGCGCAATGCCTTGCGGCGTGCTTCCCACCGGGGTCCGGCGGCGGCGCGCGGATTGCAGTCGCCCCGCGTTCGCGATGCGGACACGTCGACATGATGCCCTCGTCCTCGCCCGTCCCTTCCCTCCCCGGCGGATCGTTCCGTCGGGGCGCCTTCGCGTCTTCCGGGGGGGAGCCGCGCGGAGGCGGAGACGGTCATCCTCACGCGACAGCGGGTCCCCGTGGCCCGCGCGCCGCGCGAGGGGGGCGGGGGCATCGGTCGGCGACCCCGAAGCGTCCCGCAGCGCGCCTTCCCGCCGTTACTCGCGACGGGCGCGGCGGTAGCCCCGCCTCCGGCGCCGCGCGCGCCCGACCCTCGCCGACCGCCTCTCCGAACCCCCTCGCGGCCCTCCCGAACCCGTCCCCGGGCCGCTCCCACCCCCTTCGATGGGGGAGGAAAACGCCCCGCTCCGCTTCCCATCCGGAGGCCGCGCGGGCATCCTGCGGGGACCCCCTCTCGTCGACCCGGTCCCTCCCCAAGGGCGGGTCGAATCCCTCCGTGCCGACCGCCGGTCCCCCTCCCGGCCGCGTTCCGCGAGCGCATCGGCTGCTCTACTCTCGAATCGCACGCTAGCAATGAACAGACTCCCCCTGGCGTTCGGGCTCGTCGCCCTCTCCCTCGCCACCGTCGTCTCCTGTGGCGGATCGAGCGGCTCCGGATCGAGCGGAGCGAACTCCGGCACCGAGATGCAGCTGCGGCGGGTCACCAACGGCTTCGGCCAGCTGCTGCCGCACACCGCGTTCCGCCTCGACGCGAACGGGAACCCGACGACGGAGATCATCGATCTCAACACGATCGACGACTTCCTGACGAACGTGCGCGCGACGAACGAGGTGCTGCCGGTGCAGGCGTACCCCGCGACCGCGCAGCTGCCGTCCGGCGCCCCGGGCAACCAGTACGTGTCGATCGTCTTCTCGCGCGAGATCGACATCCTCTCGGTGCTCGACCCGAACCCCTCGGGCAGCGACTCGAGCGGCCTCGTCGGCTCGATCACCGTCGTCGCGACCGATCCCGTGGGGGGGACGGCGACCGCGGTCGAGGGCCAGGCCTTCATCGACGGCAAGACGTACGCCGGCCAGGGCAACGACTTCGAGCTCCAGGAGTGGGTGGCCATCGACGACCTCGGGAACATCGTCGCGAACCCCGCGATCGACAACGACCTGAACGGCGTCCCGGACGGCCTCGGCTTCCCCGGCACGCAGTCGCCGTTCTCGGGCGCGTCCGAGTTGCTCGGCGTGCACGTGTTCACCTTCGTCGTCGACACCGACGACAACCTGGCGACGCACGAGACCTTCCCCGCCGGCGCGCAGATCCGCATCGACATCTCCACCAGCGTGATGTCCGCCAGCGGCCGACGCCTGTCGAACCGCGGCCTCGCGTGCACCACGGTCGGCGGCGACACGCTGTCGCCGGAGCCGCGCCGCACGCCGCCGCCGGAGAGCCGCTTCATCACCAGCCCGGCGGGCGGCACGGTCGACGTCGACCCCGCGTCGCCGATCGTGGTGGAGTTCACCGAGCCGATCCAGCCGTTCTCGCTGGGCGAGCTCCCGCTCGGAAACCCGCCGCAACTCAGCCCCGCGCTGTCGGTCGCCTTCGGCCCCGACACCAGCCGCGTGGACGTGCCCTTCAACGTGCTGCCCGTCAGCCCGTTCGACCTGTCGCGCTACGAGCTCCTGCTGGCGTTCAACCTGCCGGGTGACGGCCCGGACGACGCGCCCTGCGGCGTCTTCAACGTCGTCGACATCACGGCGACCGCCGGTCAGTTCCGCGACATGGCGGGCAACCTGAACACGCAGAACGGCGGCGCCCGGTACACGACCGGCCCCGGCCCCGGCGTGGTCAACGTGCCGGTCACGCCCGACGCGGTCTACGTCGCGCGCACCGGCGCCGAACCCGGCGTCTCGATCATCGACCTGAACGGCTTCGGCGGCGGCACGGGCAACCCGAACTACGACCCGAGCTTCACGACCTTCGCCCAGGGGGACACCAAGTTCCCGCTGAACCCGAACGTGCTGCTGCAGGGCTCGCAGATCTTCCCGACGCTCGCGCCGGGCGACTGCACGGTGAACGGCGGCTCGGCCGGCGTCTTCACGCTGTCGAAGGACTCGTCGCTGAACGACAAGGTCGTCCGCAGCCCGCTGATCCTCTCGATCGGCGACATGGCGCTCGGCCGCTCGCTGGACACGACCTTCAACAACGGTCCGGCGCCCTTCGGTTGCCAGTCCGGCTCGGGCAACCTCTGCGCGCAGAACAGCCTCAAGAACATCGTGATCGTGCTCGGCGGCGCCAACACGATCATCCCGCAGCCGCTGCTGCCGAACAACACGCCGATCCACAACGTGACGGGTACGGCGAACATCGCCTCCTGGGCGCCGAGCCCGAACCCGCCGCCGCTGCTGTTCCCGCCGCTCTGCGCGTCGCCGTTCATCGCGGGCCAGGAGCCCAGCTCGGTCGACTCGTTCAACGGCGGCCTGCAGAACCAGCTGAGCCCCGGCGACCCCTTCGGCGAGCCGAACGAGGGCATCCCGCCGTCCGGCCTGCTGACGACCGAGCAGAACACCTTCCTGTTCGGCCCGTCCCGCCCGCAGGCGATGCCCTCGGGGTGCTCGACCTACATGCTGCGCCAGCAGATCGGCCAGTACATGTACATGATCGATCGCGGCGCGCGTGAGGTCGTGGTGTTCAACTCGAACCGCATGACCGTGGTCGACCGCATCCCGCTGCCCGACCCGACCGAGTTCGCGATGGGCACGAACCTCGACTTCCTCGCGGTGACGAACCAGT
>JAUHYB010000056.1 GCA_030426745.1 bacterium | reverse complement strand
CTCAGCCAGGCGGTGCGGACCCTGAGCGACCTGGACCGCATCTACTACCGCCGCGGCGTCGGCGGCGGGGTCTTCTACTAGCGCCCGGCATCGCCCACAGGTCAGAGATGCGAGCGAGCGAGAACGGAACCCATCGGTCGGTCGGCGACGCGCCCCGCGCGGGAGGTCGCTGAGCCGTGGCCGTCCAGATCGACTCCCCGGGGCAGCTCCAGGACCTCCTGGACATCCTGCGGCGGCGCCGCTGGCAGGTGCTGCTGCCGTTCCTGGCCGTCCTGGTGCTGGGCAGCGCCTTCGCGGTCCTGGTGCCGAAGAAGTACGAGGTCACCAGCGAGGTCGAGCTGCGCGAGACGCTCGTGTCCGCCGGCGGCGCCTCCGAGTCGATCGCCTCGCGCGACGTGCACAACGCGCCGCAGCAGCTGATCTCGATGAAGCGCATCAAGGCCTCGGTCGAGGCGCTCGAGTGGGAGGACTACGCCGAGCTGCGCACCGAGGCCGAGAAGCACGACTACCTGAAGGCGGTCCAGGAGGACCTGACCGTCGAGCTGCCGCGCAAGCCGCGCGAGACCGGCTCGACCTTCGTCTCGATCGCCTTCCTGCACATCGACAAGCAGCGCGCCCTCGACTTCCTGCTCGAGCTGCGCACGCGGTGGATCGAGGAGGTCGTCCAGATCGACCGCCTGGCGATCGAGTCGAAGTACGAGAAGCTGCGCGAGCAGGTCGGTGAGCTCGAGCGCGAGATCCAGAACGAGAGCGAGGACCTCGCGCAGGTCCGCACCGCGTACAACATCTCGCCGACCCAGCCGACGACCAGCGCCGGACAGTCGCGCCGCGAGGATCCGACCTTCGAGCAGTACGAGGACCTGCAGGACCAGCTCGAGGAGCTGGACCAGGAGATCGCCGCCGACGAGGACGCGATCGAGCTGCTCGAGATGCGGCTGCTCGAGACGCCCGACCAGGTGGACCGCGAGGTCGAGGTCGAGGGCGAGACCTTCTCGAACAAGATCCAGGGGCTGCAGGCGCAGCGCGTGCAGCTCGTCGTCGCCCTCGAGTCCTACAAGCCCGCGCACTCCCGCTACCGCCGCATCCTGCAGAAGATCGACGAGATCGACCGCACGATCCGCGAGTTCGAGGAGAACCGCATCGAGGGCTCGGTCGAGACCGAGTGGCACAAGAACGAACGCTACCTCGCGATGGAGGCGGAGCTGACCGAGGCCGAGTGGCAACTCGCGCAGAAGGTCCGCCGCCGCGAGCAGCTCATGAGCCGCATCGAGCTGCTCGAGGGCACCATGGCCGAGCTCCAGCAGGTCTACAGCGAGATCGACGAGCGCACCGCGCGCATCTCGGCGCTGATGGTCTCGCAAGGCGAGCTCGCGCTGCTCTTGCAGGAGACCAAGGTCCGCCGCGAGGAGATCAACGGCCCCGCCGGCAACCCGTTCCAGGTCACCGAGGAGGCCCAGCTCCCGCTGCGTCCCACCGAGCCGGACCCGCTGATCATCATCGGCTTCTCGGTCGTCCTCGGGCTGGCGCTGGGCCTGGGCACGGCCCTCGGCCTCGAGTTCTCGAAGAGCGCCTTCCGCAACCCCGGCGACCTGTCGACCGCGATGGTCGTGCCGGTGCTGGGCGTCGTGAACGGCATCGTCACCCGCGCGCAGGAGCGCCGGCGCCTGGTGCGCCGCGCCGCCGTCGCCGCGACCGTGCTGGGCTCGCTCGGCTTCGTCGTCCTCGTGACCTACGCCTGGTACGCGCAGCCCGAGCGGCTGCCTTCGGGCATGCTCGACGCCATCGAGGACTTCCGCAGGCTGTTCCGATAGCCGCAGGGGCGGCCCGCCTCCATGCGCGACATCGTCGTCAGCCTGTTCGTCCTGGGGATGCTCCCCGTGAGCTTCCGCAAGCCGTTCGTCGGCTTGCTGCTGTTCTCGCTGCTGGCGTACATGCGCGTCCAGGACCTGACGTGGGGCTTCGCGCAGGAGGTGCGCTGGTCGTTCTACGTCGCGATCGTGACGATGGCGGGCTTCTTCGCCAGCCCGTACGAGCGGCGGTTCATGGCGCCGGACCTCAGGTGCTACCTGATGTGCGCGCTGATCGTGATCGTGTGGGGCAGCGTCTTCATCACGGGCACGTACAGCTCCAACGACACGCCGCTGCTCGTCGAGTACACGAAGATCGTCGGCATCGCGCTGTTCACGACGGGCCTCGTCAACTCGCGCGACCGCCTGCGCATGCTGGTCTGGGTGATCGCGTTCTCCTTCGGCTTCTACGGGTTCAAGTCGGGCCTGGTGGGGGTGTTGAAGGGGGGCTCGTACCAGATCTTCAACGGCCCCGGCGGCATGCTGGCGGACAACAACGACTTCGCCCTCGCGCTGGGCATGGGGGTGCCGCTCCTGTGGATGATCGCGCAGTCCGAGAAGCGCGAGGTCATCCGCCGCATGCTCTTCGTGATCGTCCCGCTGCAGGTCGCGACGATCGCGTTCACGCACTCACGCGGCGGCGCGCTGGCGCTGTCCTGCGGCATCCTGGTGCTCGTCTGGCGGTCCCGGAACCGCTTCGCCGGCTTCATGATGATGGGCCTCCTGGGCCTCGCCGGCCTGGCGCTGGCGCCGGACTCGTACACCGAGCGCCTGTCGACGATCAAGAACTACGAGGAGGACAGCTCCGCGCGCGGCCGCCTCGCGGCGTGGGCGACCGCCTTCGAGATGATCAAGGACAAGCCGCTGACCGGCGTCGGCTTCGCGCGCTTCGAGGAGAACTACCAGGCCTACGACCCGGCGCGGAAGGAGGCCGGCGTCGAGGTCAACGACGCCCAGGTGACGCACAACAGCTACCTGCAGATCTGGGCCGAGTGCGGCACGGTCGCGCTGTTGATCTACCTCTCGCTGGTCGCGCTGTCGGTCATGGACCTGTGGAAGGTCCGCGCGATGGCGCAGCGCAGGTTCCACGCCAGCTGGGTGTTGAACTACTGCACGGCCTTCGAGGCCAGCCTGGCGGTGTTCCTGGCGGGCTCGATGTTCCTGAACCGCGCGCACTTCGACCTCTTCTACCACATGATCGCGATCATCATCGCGTTCGGGCAGATCGCGCGCGTCGAGCTGGCGGACCTCGCGAAGTACCCGCGCCGCACGAAGGGACGCGGCGAGCTGCAAGTCGCGCGCAAGCCCGGCTTCGGCCCGCGCGCCAAGCCGAACGGCTTCGACCGCCGGCCCGCGCTCGGAGGCGGCCTCTAGCCCGTGTGCGGCTTCGTCGGCATCGCGTTGGACGCGCTCGGTGACGCGCCGTCCGAGTCGCGCCTCGCCGCGATGTGCGACACCATCGTGCACCGCGGCCCGGACGACCGCGGGCTGCTGTCGCGCGCGCCCTTCGGCGTGGGCTTCCAGCGGCTGTCGATCATCGACCTCGCGGGCGGGCACCAGCCGATCTTCAACGAGACCGGCGACGTCGCCGTGGTCTGCAACGGCGAGCTGTACGGCTTCCGCGCCGTGCGCGAGCGCCTGCAGGAGCAGGGCCACACCTTCCGCACCGGGTCCGACGTCGAGATCCTGGTGCACCTGTACGAGGAACACGGCGAGCGCCTGGTCGACCACCTGGTCGGCATGTTCGCCTTCTGCGTGCTCGACTGGCGCGACCCGGCGCGGCCGCGCCTCCTGCTGGGGCGCGACCGCCTGGGCATCAAGCCGCTGTACTGGTCGCGCGGCGGCGACGGGCTGCGCTTCGCCAGCGAGGCGAAGGCGATCCTGGCGGACGGCGGCCCGCGACGCATGCGCGCCGAGGCGTTGCTCGACTACCTCGTGCTGGGCTACACGCCGGGCGCCCGCGGCGCGTGGGACGGCGTCGAGCGCGTCCCGCCCGCGCACCTCCTGTCGTGGAGCCCCGGCGAGGAGCCGGTGCTGAAGCGCTACTGGGACCTGCCTACCGACGGGATGCGCGACCCGGCGCGGGACGAGGAGGTACTGGAGTGGGTCGACCGGGTCGTCTCGGACCGCATGATCGCGGACGTGCCCCTCGGCGCGTTCCTGTCCGGCGGCGTCGACTCGACGGCCGTCGTGACGTCGATGGCGAGCGCGACCGGCGAGCCGGTGGTCGCGTGCAGCGTCGGCTTCGCGGAGAAGCGCTTCGACGAGCTCGACACGGCGCGCGCGACGGCGCGGCGCCTGGGCCTCGTGCACCACACCGCCGTCCTGGACCCGGATCCGACGCTGGCGACCACCGTCTTGCCGTGGCACTTCGACGAGCCGCTCGCGGACCCGTCGACCGTGCCGACGTACCTCGTGTCGCGCATGGCGCGCGAACACGTCACGGTGGCGCTCGCCGGCGACGGCGGCGACGAGACCTTCGCCGGATACCGGCGGCACCTGTTCGACGTGGCCGAGAACCGCGTCCGCGCCATGGTCGGACCGCTGGGCTGCCGCCTGGCGGGCTGGGTCGGCTCGTGGTACCCGAAGCTGGATCGCGCCCCGCGCTTCCTGCGCGCGCGCAGCGTGCTGCGCAACTTCGGCCTGGACCCGGCGCGCGCGTACTTCGCCAGCCTGCAGCAGCTGGACCGCGCGGCCGCGACGGACCTCCTGGCGCCGGACCTGGCGGGGGAGCTGGCGGCGCACGACCCGTTCGAGGCCTTCCGCGATCTGTACGACCGCCCGCGGAACGTCGACGCGCTGTACCGCGCGCAGTACGCCGACTTCCACGGCTTCCTGCCCGACCGCATCCTGACCAAGACCGACCGCGCCTCGATGGGCGTGTCGCTGGAGGTGCGTGTGCCGCTCCTGGACCATCGCTTCGTCGAGCGCTTCGCGAACCTGCCGACCGCGGAGAAGGTGCAGGGCGGCAAGGGCAAGCACGCGCTGCGACGCGCCTTGCGCCCGCGCGTCCCGGACGACGTGCTGGACGGGGCCAAGCGCGGCTTCGACACGCCGCTGCGCGCGTGGATCCGCGGGCCGCTCGCGGGCACCGTCGCCGACGCGCTCGAGACGCTGCCCGACGCGTGGTTCCGCCGCGCGCGCCTGCGCGAGCTGCTGGCCGAGCACACCGCCGGCGCGCGCGACCACTCGAACCTGTTGTGGAGCCTGCTGGTGCTGGAGCACTGGCGCCGCCGCCACGACGTCACCGACCTCGCCGGCTGAACCGGAGGACGAACCCGCCGTGCTGCACGCCCTGTCCTTCGACGTCGAGGAGTACTTCCAGGTCGCCAACCTGCGCCACGCGTTCCGGCGCGAGGACTGGGACGCGGTGCCGTCGCGCCTCGCCGTCGGCATGGAGCGCATCCTCGGCGCGCTCGACCGCCACGGCGCGCACGCGACCTTCTTCTTCCTCGGCTGGATCGCCGAGCGCCACCCCGACTGGGTGCGCCGGTGCCTGGACGCGGGGCACGAGGTCGCCAGCCACGGCTACGAGCACGAGTTCCTCTGGGACATCGGCGAGGAGCACCTCGAGCAGGACCTCGCGCGCACCGAGCAGGCGCTGGCCGCCGCCGGCGCGCCGCGCCCCGAGGGCTTCCGCGCGTCGACCTTCACGCTGACCGAGCGCACCTGGTGGGCGTTCGAGATGCTCGCGAAGCGCGGCTATCGCTACGACTCCAGCGTGCACCCGGTCGCGCACCCGGTGTACGGCGTCCCCGGCTTCGAGCCGGGCATCAGCACCGTCGAGACGCCGGCGGGCGCGGTGGTCGAGTTCCCGGTCGCCACCTGGCGCGCGCTGGGCCGCAACTGGCCGGTGGGCGGCGGCGGGTACTTCCGCCTGTTCCCGCTGGCGCTCACGCGTCGCGCGCTGCGTCGCCTGGAGCGCGAGGGACGGCCCGGCGGCCTGTACCTGCACCCGTGGGAGTTCGACCCCGAGCAGCCGCGCGTGCCGGCGCCGGCGAGCGCGCGCTTCCGCCACCGCGTGAACCTGTCGCGGACGCTGCCGCGCCTCGAGCGCCTGCTGGGCGAGTTCCGCTTCGGCAGCTACCGCGAGGTGCTGGTCGAGCAGGGCGCGCTGGAGCCGCGCGAGCCGGGTCGGGCGAGCGGCGGCGCGCGCTAGTCGCGGTTCGCGCCGTCCGCTGCCTGCGCGGCGCGGCGTTCGCGAGCCGCGCTCCGGTCGCCGGCGTTCGCCTCGGTGCCCTCGACCGCCGCGCCGCCCGCGTCCGCGCTCGCGTCGACGGGGCGCGAGTCGGCCAGGCCGGCGATCCCGTGCAGCGCGCGCATCGTCGCGGCGCGGTACGGGTCGCTCGTCGCGCGCAAGCCTTCGGTCAGCACCACGCGGGCGAGGTCCTTGTCCGCCTTCCGCGCCCGCGACAGCAGCGCGCGGCCGTAGAGGTACGCGAGCCGCGAGCGCTCGTCGCGGGTGACGCGGCCGCGCTCCTCCCACAGCTCAGACAGCGTCTGGATCGCCGCGTCGACGAGGGCCGGCTGGCCGTGGCTCAGCTGGCTCTCCGCGGTCAGCGCGCGGGCGTACATCGTCTGCAACTCGGCGCCGAGCCGCTGCGCCTCGCGCAGGTGGCGCGCGATCACGCCGTGCGGCAGGCCCAGGCGGATCGACGTCTCCGCCAGCTCCAGGTGCGTCGTCGCGTCGGGCAACATCTCGGCGAACAGCCGCAGCTCCTCGCGCGAGCGCGCCAGGTCGCCCGTGCGTCGCAACAGCCGTCCCATCAGGCGCCACGCGTCGGGTTGGCCCGGGTCGGCGGCGCGCTCCTCGCGCAGCACGCGCTCGGCGAGGTCGGGGTCGAGCTGCGCGTAGAACTCGATCCACTCCGCCAGCGTGCCGGCGCGGACCGACTCGAGCGAGCGCCCACGGAGCCCGTCGCGGTAGTCCTGCAGCCGCTTCAGCGCGCGCGACACGCAGATGGACACGTTGTCCGGATCCTGGTGCAGGTCGATCCTGGCGAGCGCCAGGACGACCGTCGGATCGGAGGGGAACAGCCCGTGCAACCTGTTCAACGCCGCGCCGACGTACCCGTCGTCGTACTGGCCGCGCGGGTCGTCGCGCATCTCGAACAGGCAATCGACGTATCGCGTCACGTAGTCGCGGCCGACCGTCTGGGGACGGTACGTCGTGAGCTCCTCCCAGACCTCCGCGGCGGGGGCGAGGCGGCCGGCGGCCTGGTGGGTCTCGGCGAGCATCACCCGCGCCTCGACCCAGTCGGGCGCCGCTTCGAGCAGCGCGCGCAACTGCGTGGTCGCCGCGTCGTAATCGCCGGACTCGTACTTCGCGCGGACCTCGCCGAGGGCGCGTTCGGCCCGCGCGAGCGCCGGGTTCTCCGCGACCTCGCGCATGCGCAGCACCTGGTCCACGCCGGGGTGGTCGCGACCGAGGCGCTCGATCTCGACGCGCTCCAGCAGCGTCCAGCCGGGCTGGAACTCGGGGAAGGCCTCGACCAGGTCGAGCGCGCGCGCGCGCGCCTGCCACAGCTCGCCCATGCGCTGCAGGGTGCGCGCTTCCAGGAGCACGCGCCACAGCTTGCCGACGGCGCCGCCGCCCCGGGCTTGCAGGCCGGCGAGCGTGTACAGCTCGAACCCCGGCGTCTCGGCGGCCAGCAGCAGCGCGCCCGAGCGCGACTCGTCGCGGCGGTCGCCGGCCACGCCCCTCCAGAAGCCGAACATCTCGCTGCCGGTCTTGCCGAAGGTCGGCGGCAGGGGCGCGGGCTGTCCCGTCTCGTGGTTCACGAGCACGCGCAGCAGGCCCCAGACGCACTGGTCGGGGTCGCTGAAGGTCACGCCGTCCGCCGCCGCGTCGACGATGCCGCTGGCCTCCGTCCACGAGCCGGCGGCCGCGGCGGCCAGCCCGCGCCACAGCGGCGGCGCGTCGACGTCGTAGCTGGACAGCTCGCGCGTCGCCAGGTCCTGCTGGGGGACGTCGCCGCGCGAGTAGGCGACGAGCAAACGCCCGACGGCGATCGCGGGATCGTCCGACAGGCCCTCCGCGCGGTCGATCGCGGCCAGCGCGGCGCGGTAGTAGGGCTCCGCCTCCTCCATGCCGCGCTGCTGCTCGGCCAGCATGAGGTTCGCGACGGCGTAGCGACGCAGGAGTTCCCAGTCGGCGCCGGGCCCGGCGTAGTCGGACTCCAGCACGCGCAGCGCTTCCGCCGCGTCACCGATGCGCGCGTAGAGGTCGGAGATCAGGAGGCGGGTCGAGCGCTCCTCGCCCTGCGCCTCCAGCACCTCGGCTAGCAGCACGCGGACGCGCGCGATGCGCGAGACGTAGAGCGAGCCCAGCACGTTCTCGCGCAAGGACGCGAGCGCCTGCGGGCTGGACGGCTCCAGCAACGCGATGACGTTCAGCGCGTCCTGGAACTGGCCGTGGCGGTAGAGGATGCGGGCCTCGGCGACGCGCTCCTCGTCGGTCTCGCGCTGCGTCGGGGCGCGCAGGGCGATCAGCGCCTCCTGGTCGCGCCCCGAGTCGATCAGCGAACGCGCGACTTCCAGGCGCCCGGCGCCGGAGGGATCCGCGGCCATCAGGCGCACGCGTTGCTCGCCGGACCACTCCTCGGGGTCGACGGAGGAGAGCAACTCACGGCCGACGTCGTCGGGACCCGCGAGCTCGAGCCGACGCACGATCCACTCCAGGTGTTCTTGCTTGCGCCCCTGCGCCGCCGTGACGCGGATCATCAGGTCGACGGCGGGCAGCAGGTCGGGGTACTCCTCCAGGAGGCGCCGCACGATCGTCGCCGCCGGCGTCGGCGATCCGTCGTCGAGGCTGCGCTCCGCCAGGCGGTAGTAGAGGTACGGGTCGACGTCGCCGACCGGGTAGAACTGGCCCCGCCGACGCAGGTTGCGCTGGATGGTGTCGAGGTCGCGACCGCCGGCGTACAGCACGCGGTCGCCCAGCTCGATCCACTTGTCCATGAGTTGCGACGCGAAGCGCGGCACCTGACACATGCCGCGCGTGTAGGACTCGAGCGGCGCGCGGTACCCGCCGTGCGGCGCGGTCTCCTGCAGCTCGGCCAGTCGCAGCCACTCCGCGCCGTGTCCGTCGGGCTGCAGCGCGAGCGCGCCGAGCAGCGACTCTCGCTCGATCGCGTCGTCGCCGCGGTCCCGCGCGAGCTTCGCCAGCGTGAACCAGGCCTCCGCGCGCGCGCCGCGGAACGGCTCCTCGGTCTGCGAGGTCGCGAAGTCGCGCAGGAAGTTCTCGGCCCTGCGGGGCGCGGCGCCCTGCGACATGCCGAAGCCCATGTACATCTCGGCGACCTCGGCGTCGTCGCCGCGCGCGATGCCGCGCAGCCGCACGGCCGCGGTGATCATCGGGCCACGGGACTCGCCGCGGTACAGCGCCAGGCACAGCTTGCGCAAGTGGCTCGCTTCGTGCGTCTCGCTGCTGTCCAGCGACAGCTTCGCGATCCGCGCGGCGCCGAGCACGTCGCCGCGCTCCAGCAGCACGTCGATCAGGAGCAGCACCGTCTCGTCGTTCTCGCGCAACGACGGGCTCTCGAGCCCCAGGCGGCCGGTGTCCACGGCCAGGTCGACCTCGCCCGCGTCGACGAGGATGCGCAGGAAGCCGGTGACCGCGCGGCGGTCCAGCCCCAGCTCGAAGCTGGACGCGAAGGCCTGCCGGGCCACGGACAGCTCGCGCGAGGCCTCGTCGGCGAGGCTCAGCGCGCGCGCCAGATCGGACTCGTCCGCGGGGCGGAAGAAGCCGCGGATGGCGAAGGTCGTCGCCGTGCGGGAGCGGTCGTTCGGGTCCTTCGCCGCGAGCTCGCGCAGCAGGCCGACGACCTGCTCGTGGTCGGACTCGATCAGCATGGCGCGCGTGATCGCTTCCGCCTCGGCCAGGCGCTCGCCGGCGCGGCGTTGTTCGATCACGCCCAGCTCGACGCGCGCCGACAGGAACTCCGGCGCCTCGCGCACCAGCGCGTTCAACAGCTCGAGCCCGGCGACCTCCTCGCCGGAGTCGACCTCGGCCAGCGCCAGGCGCAGCCGCACGTTCGGGTCGCCCTGGCGGAAGTCCGCCAGCAACTCCTCGAGGTCGCGCTTCGCCGTCTCCGGCGCGCCGATCTTCCGCAGGTAGGCCGCGCGCGTGTCGATCACCTCCTCGACCAGCGCGCGGTCGCCGTCCTCTCGCGCGTCGCGCAGCAGGCGGCTCAGCTGGCGCAGGGTGTGCTGCTCGTCCGGGCGTTCGGACGCGATCGACGAGCGCAGGCGCGCCAGGTCCTGACGCGGCGTCAGCGGCTCCGGCCGCGCGAGCAGCAGGAACGCCGGCACGCCGATCAGCACGGCGAGGATGAGGAGGGTCTTCAGCCGCATGAGCGGGGGAGGGGGGGCTGGGGGTCCCGATCGTCCCGGTCCGCGCGATGGTCCGCGAACTCGAGGTCCATCAGGTTGTACTTCTTCATCTTGTTGAACAAGGTCGTGCGGTTCACACCGAGCCGTTCCGCCGTTTCCTTGCGCGATCCGCCGGTCGCCGCGAGGGCCGCGAGGATCAGGTCGCGCTCCGACGACTCGAGGGCGTCCTTCAGCGGCCGGACGCCGGACGCGCCCTGGTCGGTCGACGGGAAGCCGTCCGCCGGGAGGGTCGGAACCGGCGGCGCGGGCGACGTTCCGCCGGTCGGGTCCGCCGCGCTCACGGTCGTGCCGGCGCCGGTCCCCGCCGCGCGCCGCAGCTCGTCGGGCAGGTCTCGGGCCTCCACCCGCGGGC
This sequence comes from bacterium, assembly GCA_030426745.1. Taxonomy (GTDB): domain Bacteria; phylum Planctomycetota; class UBA1135; order UBA1135; genus JACKHV01. The sequence continues at coordinate 4,794 of JAUHYB010000056.1, read as the reverse complement.
CGGCGGCGAGCAGCACCGCGCGTTCGATGCAGTGCTCCAGCTCCCGCACGTTGCCCGGCCAGTCGTGCGCGGAGATCAGGGCCTGCGCCTCGGCGGCGATCCCCGTGAGCTCGCGCTCGTACTCGCGGCGGTACTTGTTCAGGAAGAACTCGGTCAGGAGGGGCACGTCCCCGGGACGCTCGCGGAGCGGCGGGACCTCCAGCGAGACGACCTTCAGGCGGTAGTAGAGGTCCTGGCGGAAGCGCCCCTCCCGGACCTCCTCGGCCAGGTCGACGTTCGCGGCCGCGACGATGCGCACGTCGGCGCGGCGCGTGGCCGTGTCCCCGACGCGCTCGTAGACGCGGTCCTGCAGGATGCGCAGCAGCTTCACCTGCAGGTCCAGGGACGCGCAGGCGATCTCGTCCAGGAAGATCGTGCCGCCCTCGGCCGCCTCGAACTTGCCGGCCTTGTCGCGCACCGCGCCGGTGAACGCGCCGCGGACGTGGCCGAACAGCTCGCTCTCCAGCAGCGTGTCGGGCAACGCGCCGCAGTTGACCTCGACGAACGGACCCTCCGAGCGCGAGGAGTGCCGGTGCACCGCGCGCGCCAGCATCGTCTTGCCGGTGCCGCTCTCGCCCTCGATCAGGATCGTCGCGCGGGTGTCGGCCACGGCCTGGACCGTCTCGAACACGCGCAGCATCGCGGGGGCGCGCGAGAGGATCGAACCGAGCTGGAAGCGCTCGCCCAGGTCCGCCCGCAACCGGGCGTTCTCCGCGCGCAGGCGGCGCTCCTCGAGCGCGCGCGACAGCGCCATCGACAGCTGGTCGTCGGAGATCGGCCGCGACAGGTAGTCGGTCGCGCCCGCGCGCACGGCCTCCACCGCGTCGTGGATCGACCCGAAGCCGGCGAGCAGGATCACCGCCGGCGCGTCCTCGGCGCCGAGCAGCGCCTCGAAGCGCTCCAGCGGCGCGGTGTCCTGATCCGTCAACACGGCGTCGAAGTGCGTCGCGCGCAACAGGCGCTCCAGCCGGGCCCCGCTGCCGCAGGTCTCGGGCGCGCAGCCCGCTTGCGCGAGGCGATCCGCGAGGTCGTCCGCCTGGCCCGGATCGTCGTCGACGATCAGCACCCGCGGCGCCCCCTTGTCGAAGGACGTGGACACGTCCCGGATCATCGACATCGCCGCTCGGGAGACTGGAGCGGGGTCGGGGCGGCCGCCGGCGGGCCGGCGGGGAGGGCCTCAGCGCGCCCGGGGCAGCCGCAGGCGCCAGACCCAGTCGTCGCCGGCCTCCAGCAGCCGCAGCTCGCCGCCCTGCCCGCGCAGGATCCCGGCGGCGGCCGCCAGCGCGTTCGGCCCGAGGTCCGGCAGCAGCGCGCGCAGCGCGTAGGGGACCATCGCGTCCTGCGGCGACATGCCGTCCAGGCGCGCCGCGGGGAAGCGCAGCGTGAGCTGCACCGACCCCTCGTCGCCGGGGGCGCGCTCGTTGCCCTCGACGCGCACCGTTCCGGACTCGCCGGCGCAGTGGTGCACGAGGTACAGCACGGCTTCCAGCGCGTGGTGCATCAGCGTCTTGTCGCAGACGACGTCGAGCGGGCCGTCGGTGCGCCACAGGTAGCGCGGCGAGCGGTCGTCGCTGCCCGCCTCGGCGAGCATCTCCTCGACCATCTTCGCCAGCCCGACGCCGACGCGGCCGGCCGTGGGCGGCGCGGCCAGGTAGCCCAGCGTGCGCGTGAACTGCGACAGGCGGCGGACCTCCAGCTCGAGGTCCTCCAGCGCGGGGAATTCGCCGCCGTCCAGCGCGCGCTCGCGGGCCATCTCGAGGGACAGCTCGATTCGCAGCGCGATGTCGGCCAGGTCGGCGACCTGCTGCTTGAAGTAGGGCGCCGGCGCGAGGGGGTCGCGGGCGGGCGCGGACCCCGGCGCGTCGGTCGCGGGTCCGGTCGGCGTGGTCGGCGCGGCGTCGGGCCGCGCCGTGGGCGGCTCGGCGGCGGCCGGTCCGGAGAGCGGCGCGTCGAAGCGCGCCGGCTCGTCGACGCCCAGGTCGGCCAGCAGCGCCCCGAAGGGGTCCGCGCGGCGGCTCGCGCCGTCGGGCCGCGCCAGCACCGCGGCGGGGGACTCCTCGGTCGTCGGGCGCGGTCCGCTCGCCGGTCGGTCGTGGCTCTCGGGCGCCGCGGGCGGCTGCGACAGGATGCGCTCGATCTCGTCGTCGACGCCGGCGTCGTCCTCCGCGCCGGAGGCCAGTCGCGCGTCGGCCTCGGACTCGGCGGTCAGGCGCGCGCGGCGGCGCTCGTCCCGGTGCTCGCCGGGGCGGGGCGCGTCGAGGAAGGCGTCGCCGGGGTCGTCGTCCAGGTCGAGCGCCTCGAAGGGCTCCTCGGCCGCCAGCGCGTCGAAGGGGTCGTCCTCGTCGTCGAAGTCCGGCGTCTCCAGGTCGGAGCGCTCGAAGTCGTCGTCCAGGTCCTCGAGCGGGTCGCCGGCGTCGTCCGCCCAGTCGTCCGGATCGGGCGGCGACCGGAAGGCCTCCAGCTCGGCCTCGTCGAGCTCGACGTCGAGGGCGGCGCGCAGGGGGTCCTCCTCCCGCGGCAACGCGTCCTCGTCCTCCGCGGCGTCCCCGTGGGGCGACGCGAGCAGCGCGTCGAGCTGCTCGACGTCCAGGGGCTCGTGGAACCAGCGGGCGCGGGAGCGGCCGAGCAGGCGCCGGGCTACGGTGGACCCCGGATCCCCGCCGACGAGCACCAGGTCCCAGCCGGGGCGGGCGTCCAGGAAGCGGCGCACCAGGCCCAGGTCCTCGAGCGGCAGCCAGGCCGCGTGCAGCACCAGGCGGCCGGCGGCGGGCAGGTCCGCGGTGAGCTCGCCCAGGTCCTCGAGGCACTCGGGCCCCAGGAGGTCCCGGTCGCCGCGGCGGGCGTCGACCCAGGCGGTCAGGATCGGTTCCAGGGCCGCCAGGTCGGCTCCCGGGCCGAGGAGGAGCGCCCACGCGGCGTCGTGGTGACGGGGATCGGGGCATTCCATCGCGCCCGATCATACCCGCAACCCGCGCCGTCTCAAAGCTGGGAAAACGGGGGCTTTCGCGGGCGGGGGCCGCGTCGCGGGGCCCAGAATGGGCGCTCCTTCCGCCCGGCGGCTTCACCCGAAGGCCCGTCGGGCCCGATCCTGCGGGGGGCCCCTCGCCGGCCCTCCCCGCCATGAGCGAACGCCCCGAGATCAGCGTCGTGGTCCCCGTCCACGACGAGGAGCAGAACCTCCCGATCCTGCACGCGGAGATCCGCGCCGCGCTGGAGCGGACCGGCCGCCCGTGGGAGGTGCTGTACGTCGACGACGCGTCGCGCGATCGCTCGCTCGCGGTGATGCTGGGGCTGTGGCGCGACGACCCCGCCGTGCGGGTGATCGAGTTCGGCGGCAACGCCGGACAGACCGCAGCGATGGCCGCGGGCTTCGAGCACAGCCGCGGCGCGATCGTCGTGACGCTGGACGGCGACCTGCAGAACGACCCGGCGGACATCCCGCGCATGGTCGAGACGCTGGAGCAGGGCTACGACGTCGTCGCGGGCTGGCGCAAGTCGCGGCAGGACGGCTTCGTGCTGCGCCGCGTGCCGTCGATCGTCGCGAACCGGCTGATCGCGATGCTGACCGGCGTGCGCATCCACGACACCGGCTGCACGCTGAAGGTCTTCCGGCGCGAGGTGATCGCGCGCCTGCCGATCTACGCGGAGCAACACCGCTTCCTGCCGGCCATGTCGGCCGCGAGCGGCGCCCGCGTGTGCGAGCTGATCGTCAACCACCGCGCGCGGCGCTTCGGCGAGAGCAAGTACGGCATCGGGCGGGCGCGCCGGGTGTTCATCGACCTGTTCACGATCCAGCTGCTGTCGCGCTTCTCGCGCCGGCCGCTGCAGTACTTCATGCTGCTGGCGCTGCCGTTCCTGATCGGCGCCGTCGCGCACTTCGGCGCGCTGCTCGTCGGTCGGGAAGTCGCGGGCGCGCCGATGCACCTGTACGTGACCTACTTCATGCTGTGCACGATGGCGTGCGCCTACTTCTTCCTGCTGGGTCTCCTCGCGGAACTCGCGGTCCGCGCGAGCGACCTCTTCCGCGAGTCCGAGGCCAGCACGCCGCTGACGGAGCGCGCCGGTGACTGACGTGCACGTACCCGACGCCCCGCCCGAGGGCGCGGACGGATCCCCCGGCGCCGCCGAGGTCGCGCGCGAGGTGCCCACGCTGGACGTGTCGGTGATCGTGCCGGTCCTGACCGTCGACGCGAAGGTGCGCGAGGTGCACGACGCGCTCGCGGGCGAGCTGGATCGCCTGGGCAAGACCTACGACTTCCTCTTCGTCTTCGACGGACACCGCGGGCCGGCGTGGGCCGAGGCCGAGGAGCTCGTGCGCGCGCACGAGGGCCGCGTGCAGGCCCTGGCGTTCCAGCAGTCCTTCGGCGAGTCCGCCTGCCTGGCGACCGGCCTGGAGCACGCGAAGGGCCGCGTGATCGTCACCTCGCCGCAGTACGTGCAGGTCGACCCGCGCGAGATCGAGACGCTGCTGACGGCGATCGACGACGGCGCGGACTTCGTCGCGCCCTGGCGCGCGCCGCGCATCGACCCGGTGCTGAACCGCGTGCAGTCGGCCAGCTTCAACCTGCTGATGCGGCGGATCGTGGGCGCGCCCTTCCACGACCTGAACTGCTACTTCCGCGCGGTGCGCCGCGAGGTGCTGGAGGAGTTCGCGATCTACGGCGACCAGTACCGCTTCCTGCCGGTCACCGCGCACCGCCAGGGCTACGCCGTGGTCGAGGTCAAGGTGCGCCACTTGCAGGAGTGGGGCGGCAC
>JAUHYB010000055.1 GCA_030426745.1 bacterium | reverse complement strand
ACCCACGGACGGGAGCCGCCAGCGGCGGCTCCCGTCCGTGGGTCGCTATTCCGGAGGAAGGTGCCTGGCACCGTAGTCCTGTCGACGCTCAGCGCTTCTTCGGCAGCACCGTGTCCTTCAGCCAGGAGCCGAGCTGCGAGGGCAGGCGCTTGTCGTCGAGCACCTCCGCCGTGTCGTTCTTCAGCGCCTTGACCTCGACGTACTGCAGGTCGCCGTTCGCCGAGTGCGCGGCGAGCTGCATGCGCTCCGCCTGGTTGCGCTCGTCCTTCGGCGCCAGGATCAGCGTCGGCAGGCCGCCGAGCTCGTTCAGGTCCTCGGTCACGTCGAAGCCGAGCTGGCTGGGCTGCGGAGCGACGAGCACCAGCGCGCGCGCGTTCTCGTCCGACTTCGCGTAGCGCGCGGCGATCGTCGAGCCCGAGCGCACGCCCACGATCGACAGGTTCGAGGTGTGGACGTCGTCGCGGCTGCGCAGGTACTCCGCGCCGGCGGACAGGTCGCGCAGCGTGTAGGCCCAGGTGCGCTCGCGGTCCTCCTCGGTGAGCTTCGACCAGTCGAGCTCCTCAGTGCGGCTGGCGCCGTGCCCGCGCAGGTCGATGGAGAGCACCGCGAAGCCGCGCTTCTGCAGCGTCGTGCCGATCTTCTCCAGCTCGCTGCGGTCCTCGCCGGCGCCGTGCACCAGCATCGCGGCCGGGGCGCGGTAGTTCTTCTTCTTCGGCGCGAAGAAAGTGGCCTGCAGCTTCTGGTTGTCGCGCGTCGTGATCTCGACGGTCTCGCCTTCCGCGTTCGCGTTGGCGGAGGCCGGGGCGGGGGTGGACGTCGCCCGCGCGTGGGTCGCGGGCGAGAGCGCAGCGGCGGCGAGCAGGGCCAAGGGGAGGGCGGCAGCGGTCTGGAGGGCTCGGAGCATGGGCAGCAGCTGGGATGGGGGGGCAGCTCGACCGGGAGGGATCCGTCCCGGCCGGCGGCGAGCGAGCTCACCGTCGTCTCCGCGACGGGGATGGAGCCGAGCCGGTCCCGTCCGCCGCGCGGGAGGCGCGAGGGGCGGGGGCGGTACGACGCCACCCCGGCTCCGGGGGCCCGAGCGAGATCCGGTGGGGATCGCGCCGGGGATGGAGCCGTTGCAGGGTTGTCAGAGGGTCGCGCGCCGAGAGGGTTTCGGTCCCGTGGGCGGTGAGGGCCGCCGGCAGGGGGGCGCGCGAGTCGCGAGGGCGCGACCGTTCGGGCGGATGCCAGTCTAGCCGCGGGCTTGGCGCTCGCAACCACCACTAGGTGCGAGCCGCTGGTTCGGGTACGGAAAAAGCGCGAGAGAACGGAACACGGAGTCTCGAGGATCTCCGCTCGCGGGACGTCAGCCCAGCTCGAGCTGGCGCCGCGCGTCCACCTCGTCGCGGTTCATGGCCAGGCGGGCCTCGCCGAGGCGCTCGTAGAGGTCCCAGTCGCGGTCGATCGCCCGCCGGACCTGCCGCATCAGCTGCAGGGCCATGCGCAGCGCCCGGCACAGGTCGCCCGGGCCGACCTCGGCCTCCTCGAGCGCCTCCTCGAACTCGGCGCCGCGCATCCAGGCCAGGACGGCGGGCGTCAGGCCCCAGTCCGGCCGCTTCGGCGCGTCGGGGACGCCGGCGCGGTAGGCGCGGGCCGCCAGGTCGCGGCAGACCGCGTCGACCTTCGCGCGCAGGTCGCCGTGGAAGCGGGCCGGGATGCGCTGGGGCTCACCGCGCCGGCGCTCCTCGTGGATCAGACCGACGAAGACCACCGCCAGCGCGGTCGGCGGCAACTCCTCGAGCACGCCCTGGAACAGGAGCTCGGTGATCTGCAGCTCGTAGCCGTTGATGCGCTGCGCGATGCGCCCGCGCGCGGACAGCTCGTCGCCGCGCAGGTAGCCGAGGTCCTCGAGCAGGTCCAGGCGGCAGTCGATCTGCTTGCGCTGGCGGCGCTGGTTCTTGTCGCGCTGCTTGCCCGGGCCCTCGCGGTGTTGGAACTGGTTGAACGACTTCTCCCAGGCGACGTGCAGGCGCTCGCGGCCGAGCCGGTCGACGAGGTGCAGGATGCTCGAGTACGACAGGCGGAAGCGCGAGTCGACCGACTCCGGCTTGCCGGACAGCAAGCGCCGCACCGGCGCCTCGAGCAGGTCCTTCGGCGACAGCAGCGAGTAGACGAGCCCCTCGTCGTCGATGCCCTGCCTGCCCGCGCGCCCCGCCATCTGCAGGAAGTCGCGCGTGCGCATGTAGTCGAACGACACGCCGTCGAACTTCTTGAGCGAGTGGAAGACCACGACGCGCGCGGGCATGTTGATGCCGAGCGCGAAGGTCTCCGTCGTGAACAAGAGGCGCAGGAGACCGGACGTGAACATGCGCTCGACGATCTCCTTGTCGGCGGGCAGCATGCCGGCGTGGTGGTACCCGACGCCGCTGCGCGCCAGCTGGAAGACCTCGGCCAGCCGCGCGTCGTCGGGCAGCTGGAACAGCTCGATCAGTTCCGCCTGCAGCGCGTCCATGCGCGCGAGTTCCTCGTCGTTCAACAGGCGCCGCTTCTGGTTGCGGCGCGCGAGGCGCTCGCAGTCCTTGCGGCTGAAGCAGAACACGAGCACCGGCTTCAGCCCGCGCTCCTCGAGCTCGTCGAACAGCGGACCGGGGTCGGGCGGCATGCCCGGCTGGTCGACGCGCCAGCGCTGGCGCGAGCCGACCTTGCGCCGCGGCCCGTGCTTCTTGCGCTTCAGCTGGCGCGACTCCGCCTTGCGCACGCGCTCGACCGCCTTGGGCTCGAAGCCGCCCGAGCGCTCGGTGAAGAAGCGGAAGTGCAGCGGCACCGGCCGGTGGTCCGAGCGCACGATCTCGATGCCCTGCGGCCGGATCTCCTCGATCCACTCGCCGACCTCGTCGAGGTTCGAGATCGTCGCCGACAGGCAGATGAAGCGCACGTCCGGCGGCGCGAAGATGATCGACTCCTCCCAGACCGTCCCGCGCTCGACGTCGTCCATGAAGTGGACCTCGTCGAAGATCACGTAGGCGACGTCGGCGAGCCCGCCGGGGTCCTCGAAGATCGCGTTGCGCAGGATCTCCGTCGTCATGATCAGGACCTGCGCGGACGGGTGGATCGTCACGTCGCCGGTCATCAGGCCGACGTCGATCAGCGGGTCGTCGCGGAAGTCGCGGTACTTCTGGTTCGACAGCGCCTTGATCGGCGCCGTGTAGATCACGCGGCGGCCGGCCTGCACGGCGTCGTGGATCGCGTACTCGGCGACGAGCGTCTTGCCGGCGCCGGTCGGCGCGCTGACCAGCACGTTGCGCCCGCGGCGGATCGCCTCGACGGCCTGGACCTGGAAGGGGGAGAGGGTGAAGCCCTTCCACTCGCGCACGAGCGTCGCGTCGTCGGCGGGGTGAGCGTCCCGTCGCGGCTCGACGGGCCGCGCGTCGCCCGCGGGGTCGGGTTCGCGGAAGCGGTCCGCGGCGTCGTCGCCCTCCCGCTCGTCGGAACGGCCCTTCGCGGAGCGTGCGCGGGCGGGCCGGTCGCGATCCTCGCTGTCCCGACCGGCACGGTTCCGTCGCGCGGGATTCCGTTGCTTGGGGGTCCGTTGCGTGGAGGTCCGTCCGGAGCGGTCGCGTTCCGCGGTGTCTCGTTCCGCGGGTTCCCGCTCCGCGGTCACCCGCTTCGGACGGTCCCGATCCGCGGGATCCCGATCACCGCGGGCGTCGCCGGCGGCGCCCGCGTCGTCTTCCGTCGGGCGCGCCGCGTCGCCGCCGCGGCGGCCGCGTCCGCGACCGCCGCGCGAGCCGCGCCGCTTCTTGCCCCGAGAACCGGAGTCGGTCATGCCGGGAGACCCGAGGTTCCCGCGCGCGGCGCTTGTGACGGGCCTTGCATCCCGGTATCTCTAGCAACTGCGCTCGAAGGAAGGAAGCGGCGGCGCGTCCGCCGCGTTTCGTTCGAGCGCCGTCACCCGCACCCCGGGTCCGCGCGCGCCGCGGATCGCCGTCCGCGCGCCGGACGCCCGAGGGCGCGAGCACGGACGAGGATCCTGCCCCGCGCGACGGCCCCGCCGGCGCGGCGGTCGAGGGATCGCCCGCGGGCTCGCCGGGAGACGCGACCGAACGACCAGACGACGCACCGCATCCGACCCGAGCCGACATGGAATCGAACCAAACCCGCACCGGCGGCCCCCTGCAGCGCCACCTCGCGAACCTGAAGTTGATCTCGCGCCTGCTCGGCCACGAGCTGCACACCCAGTCGAGCGCCAAGTCGATCACCTTGTCGCGCGACGAGGTGCACGAGATCCAGACCACCCTCGACCTCTTCATCGAGGAGGCGACCCGCCGCCAGTCCGGCGTCCCCGGCGCCGCGGGCGCCCCCGCCGGCGGCGAGACGCGCCTCGTCCACTCGCGCAACTAGCGCGAGGGAGCGGTGGTGGCGCAGGGCCGCCCGTCCGCCCGCGCCGGGACCGCCCCGGCGCGCCCCGCGCGCGCGCGCCTCGGCCGCGCGCCGCTCGCGCTGTTGATCGCCCTCGTCCTCGGGGGCTTCGCCTGGTACGCGGCGCGGCTCGACCGCGCCGTGCGGGCGTCCGGCCACCACCTGGTCGACGCGCGCCGCGTCAGCGTGGCCGGTCGCGACTGGGTCCCGCCCGACTGGGAGGAGCGCATCGCCGCGCACCTCGCGGCCATCGAGCCCTTCGAGGCCGTGGAGCGCGAGGCGCTCGAGCGCGCCGCCGCGTCGCTGGCCGAGCTGCCCTTCGTCGCCGAGGTCGGCGAGGTCACGACCGTCTGGCCGGACGGCATGTCGGTCGACCTGCGCCTGCGCGCGCCGCGGGCCTGCGTGCGGGTGGGGGAGCGCTACCGCCTCGTCGCGGACGACGGCGTCGTGCTGCCCGGCGTGTGGCCGATGCCGCCGGACACCGGGCGCGGGCGCTTGCCGGTGTTGGGGCCGTTCGACTGGCCGACCGACGAGCTGATGCCCGGCGACCGCGTGCACGACGACGCGCTGACCGACGGCATCGCGATCGCGACCTCGATGTTCGAGCAGCTGTCGGGCGACGACCTGCACCGGCTCGGCATCGTGTTGATCGACGCGCGCGAGGCGCGGCGCGCGTCGGTGGAGAACCCCGGCGCGCAGCTGTGGCTGGAAGGCCGGCGCATCGTGCTGTTCGGCCGCGCGCCGAACGCCGACGAGCCGGGCGAACTGCCGGTCGCGGAGAAGTGGGACCACGTGCGCGCGGCGCTCGACCTGCTGGAGGATCCGAGCGCGGACGACTGGGACCTGCTCGACGTGCGCTGGGACCGCGCCGTGTTGCGGCCGCGGCTCTCCGCGCCGCCGGAGCCCTCGGACGACGGCGCCGGGGGGGAGCGCGGCGACCGCGGGGATCGCGGAACGCCCGTCGACCCGCCGCGGCGCGACCCGCCGCGGAAGGACGGATGGGGCGTGCGCTGATCGCGGCGGCGTGGGCGGCCTCGCTCGCGCCCTGCCTGCTCGCGGGCGACGCGCTCGCCGCCCTCGACGACCGCTCGCGCTTCGCGCTGTCGCTGGCGCCCTGGCTGTTCGTCGCCGGCGTGCCGCGGCGGACCGCGTGGTCGTGGGGCGTCGCGGCGGGGCTCGCGTGCACGGCGCTCGCGGCCGCGGCGTGGCTCGACCTGCGCGGCGGGGCGAGCGGCGCGCTCCTGGCGCAGCGCGCGGCCTGGGGTGCGGCGGCGGGCGGGCTCGCGTGGGACGCGGCCGAGCGCGCGCGCGGCGGCGCGCTGCACGCGCGCCTGTGGTTCGTCGGGCTCGCGGCGCTGCCGGCGGCGGCGGTGCTGGCGGCCTGGCTCGACCCCGGGGGCGCCTCGGCCGCGCGGGCCTGGATCGCGGCGCCGCAACCGGCCGCGCGGCTGCTCGGCGCCGCGGCGGATCCGGCGCTGGGGGCGCTGGACCTGGCGGCGCCGGCGGCCGCCCTGCTGCTCCTCGCGGCGGCGCGTGTTCGAAAAGCGTATTCCTAATCCCGGCGCCCTCGCGAGGCGGGGGTAGGGTTCTTGTGGCCCCTCGGCCCGCGCCCTCGCGGCCGCCCGGGGCCCCTCCGCAGCGCGGATCGCGTCCGGACCGCCCGGCGCGCCGCTCCCCCCTCCGCAGGGCCCGCGGGCCCACCGCTCCACGCCGCATCCGGGAGATGCTCCGCACCATGATTCTCCGCACCCTCCGTACGTCCCGTCCGCTCCGCGTCGCCGGCCTCGCGGCCGCCGCGGCGCTCCTCAACGCCGCCCCCGCCCTCGCCCAGTGTCCGGCGGACGACCTCTTCGAGGACAACGACGACTGCGCCTCGGCGGCCGTCGCGCCGCTGGGCCTGACCTCCGGTCTGGTCGTCCAGGGCGCCGCCAACGCGACCGGCCTCGACAACGACTACTGGGTCATCCAGGGCGTCCCCGCCGGTCAGATCCTGACCGTCGACGTGCTCTTCACCGACGCGGTGGGGGACATCGACGTCACGCTCTACGACGACGCGGCGTGCTCGGTCTACGCCGACGGCAGCGCGTCGACCACCGACAACGAACAGGTCTCGGCGACCAACGCCTCCGGCGCCACGAAGGACTACTACCTCGAGGTGCGCGCCTACGGCACGACCTTCGACTGCAACGACTACAGCCTGCAGGTCTCCGTCGCGTCCGACCCGTGCACGAACCCGCTGGCCGACGACGGCCTCGAGGACAACGACGACTGCGCGAACGCGGTGCCGATGGTGGACGGTCTGACGACGAGCCTGTTCGTCAGCAAGACGGACGAGGACTTCTACGAGGTCAGCGTCGCGGACGGCGACACCCTGACCGTGGACATCTTCTTCTCGGACGCGACGGCGGACGTCGACCTGTACCTGTACGACGACGCGGTCACCTGCGGCGACCTGACGAGCTACCTGGCTCGCGGCTTCTCCGCGACCGACGACGAGCAGGTCAGTTGGACGAACACCTCCGGCGCCGTCGCGACCTACTACGTGCAAGTGGTCGTCTACAACTCGACGCTGAACGGCGACTGCAACGACTACGACCTGTCGATCGCGGGTTCGGGCGGCGTGCTCGCGACCTCGTTCTGCCTCGGCGACGGCACGGCCGACGTCGGCTCGGGCCTGGTCGCGTGCCCCTGCGGCAACGAGTCGGCGCTCGGCGCGGGCGAGGGTTGCCAGAGCAGCCTCGGCTACGGCGCGATCCTGTCGACCGCGGGCACCGCGACGGTCGCGAACGACGACCTGTCGTTCACGGTGGTCCAGGCGCGTCCGAGCCAGCCCAGCCTGCTGGTGCAGGGTTCGACGCTGATCGCGGTCCCGTTCAAGGACGGCATCCTGTGCATGGGCAACCCGACCGAGCGCATCGAGATCGTCTTCCTCGACGCGAACGGCGCGGGCACGACCACGGCCTCGATCGTCGCCGAGGGCAACGTCTCGCCCGGCGACACGCGCTACTACCAGCAGTGGTTCCGCGACCCCGGCGGCGTGAGCCCCTGCGGTTCGGGCTCGAACTTCTCGCAGGGTCTGATCGTCTCCTGGAACTAGACCCGGCGTTCCGAAGCGGTCCTCCGGGATCGCGAGGCGGCCCCGCGCTCGACGAGAGCGCGGGGCCGCCGCGCGTTCGGGGTGCCGGAACGGGGACCCGGGAGCGCCTCCCGGCCCGTCCCTGAGGGTCGCGGGCGCGGCGAGCGAGCGCGCCCTATACACGGGGCTCATCGGAGTCATACTGAAGGGCAGCCGGTGGAGCTTCGCCGGTTCCCCCCCTTGCACCCCTCCGGCCCCCCGACACGGGAGGCGGTGTGCGCGGTGCACGGGCTCATCAGGAGTCTTTTGACAATCAGGAGATCGAACCCATGCGTCTCTTCGACACATTCGGGATCCCCGCGCTGGCCGTGGCCGCGGTCAGCGCACTCGCGGGTCCGAGCTGGGCTCAATGCCCCGGCGCGGACACCTTCGAGGACAACGACGACTGCTTGACCGCGGCGCCGCTGACCAACGGCACCTACACCGGTCTGACCGTGCAGGGCCAGGCCGACGTGAACGGCGTCGACGACGACTTCTACTCGGTCACGCTGCCGGTCGGCGAGATCCTCACGGTGGACTGCCTGTTCATCGACGCGGTCGCCGACGTGGACGTCTATTTCTACGACTCGACCGCGCCGAACTGCGGCGGCGAGGCGGCAGGTGACTACCTCGTGCGCGGCTTCACCGGCACCGACAACGAGCACGTCGTCTACGCGAACCCGAACCCGGCGCCGATGACGATCATCGTCCGCGTCGAGATGTTCACGACCACGGTCGACTGCAACGACTACGACCTGGTCGTGTCGACCGCGCCCGATCCGTGCGCGACGCCGACGGACGACTCCTTCGAGGAGAACGACGCGTGTGGGACCTTCTCCGCGCTGCCCGCCGGCGCCACCGCGGGCCTGTTCGTCTCCGAGACCGACTGGGACTACTACACGATCAGCGTCCCCGCCGGCGACATCCTGACGGTCGACATGACCTACGGCGGCGGCAGCGCCGACGTGGATATGCGCCTCTACGACGACCTCGCCTGCACGAACCAGGTGGACTCGGTCTTCCCGACCGGCGGGTCCGGCCAGGTCGAGGGCACGAACGGCACCGCCGGGGCGGCCACCTTCGTGCTGGCTGTCGAGGTGGTGGCCGGCGCCGGCTGCAACACCTACGACCTGAACGTGACGACCGCGCCCGATCCCTGCATCGCGGGCGGTGACGACACCTTCGAGGACAACGACGACTGCGGCACCGCCGCGGTCCTGCCCTCGGGTTCGACGACCGGCCTGCGCATCTTCGGCGCGGCCAGCGCGATCGACGACGACTACTACGTCATCCAGGGCGTCCCGACGGGCATGATCCTGACCGTCGACGTGCTGTTCATCGACGCCAACGGCGACATCGACTGCAACCTGTACGACGACCCCGCCTGCTCGAACCAGGTCGACGGCGGATTCACCACGTCCGACAACGAGCAAGTCACGGCCGCCAACGGCAGCGGCGTCGCGCAGGACTACTACCTGCGCGTCTACGCGTTCGGCAGCTCGCACGACTGCAGCGACTACGACCTCCTGGTCACGATCGCTCCGGACCCGTGCGCGGTCGCCATCGACGACTCCTTCGAGGACAACGACGACTGCGCGTCGGCCGTCGCCCTGGCGAGCGGTACACACACGGGCCTCTTCGCCTCGGAGACCGATCACGACTACTACACCATCTCGGTCCCGGCGGGTGAGATCCTGACGGTCGACGTCACGTACGTCTCCGGCGCGAACGGAGACATCGACATGTACGTGTTCGACGACCTCGCCTGCACGAACCAGGTCGACGTGAACTTCAGCTTCGGCGGCGCGGGCCAAGTCACCTGGAGCAACGCGACCGGCGCGACCGCGACCGCCGTGCTCTCGTGCCGAGTGGCGACGGGCGAAGGCTGCAACAACTACGACTTGAACGTCGCGACGGCCCCCGATCCCTGCCTGAACCCGGCGGCGGACGATGCGTTCGAGGACAACGACGATTGCTCGACCGCGACGCCGATGGCCGACGGAACCACCACCGGTCTCTTCGTCAGCAAGGTCGACCACGACTACTACGAGTTCGTGGTCGCTGACGGCGACACGCTGAACATCGACATCCTGTTCTCGGACGCCCTGGGCGACCTGGACATGGAGCTCTACCTGGACAACGCGGACTGCCTCTCCGACATCAACGTCGACGGCAGCTTCAGCGTCTCCGACAACGAGAACGTCAGCTACACCAACACCTCGGGTGGCCTGATCACGATGTATCTGCACGTGTATCACTACCAGTTCGACTCGAGCGCGGAGTGCAACGTGTACGACATGGTGGTCACGGGCTCCGGCGGTTCGGCGTCGACGCCGTTCTGCTTCGGTGACGGCACGGCGGACGCGGGCAGCGGCCCGGTCTTCTGCCCGTGCGCGAACGAGTCGGCCGTCGGCGCCGGTGAAGGTTGCCAGAGCAGCCTCGGCTTCGGCGCGGTCCTGACCTCGTCGGGCACGTCGGTGGTCGCGAACGACGACATGGTGTTCACGCTCAGCCAGGCGCGCCCGAACCAGCCCAGCCTGCTGGTCCAGGGCACCAACGTGATCGCGGTGCCCTTCAAGGACGGCGTCCTGTGCATGGGCAACCCGACCGAGCGCCTCGAGGTCGTGTTCCTGGACGGCACGGGCACCGGCTCGACGACCGTCTCGATCGTCACCGAGGGCAACATCACCCCCGGCGACACGCGCTACTACCAGCAGTGGTTCCGTGACCCCGGCGGCGTCTCGCCCTGCGGCTCGGGCTCGAACTTCTCCCAGGGCCTGATCGTGGTCTGGAACTAGTTCTCCGACGCGCGTCGCGGGCCCGTCCCGCGGCGTGACCCGAACGACGCGGCCCGTCCCTCTCGCGAGGGGCGGGCCGCTCCGCTTCCGGCCCTCCGCTTCCGGCCGCTTCGCTCCCGACCGCTCCGCACCGGAGGCGGGGGGCGGGGGCCGTGCGTCACCACGAGACCGCGCCGCGGACCGCGGGGAGCGCGAGGGAGCGCCGCGCGCCCCGCATCCGTAGACTCGGGCGGTCCCAACGCCCTGCGAGCCCTTCGTGTCCCGACGCTTCCACCGGTACCGCCCGCACCCCTGGCACGGGTTGGAGCCCGGCCCCGACCCGCCGCGCGTGGTCCTCGCCTACATCGAGCTGACGCCCTTCGACCTCGTGAAGTACGAGATCGACAAGCAGACCGGCTTCCTGCGCGTCGACCGGCCGCAGCGCTCGTCGTCCACGCCGCCCGCGCTGTACGGCTTCGTGCCGCGGACCTGGTGCGGCGAGCGCGTGCGCGCCCTGTCGCCGGGCGCGGACCGCGGCGACGGCGATCCGCTGGACGTCTGCGTGATCAGCGAGCGCCCGATCCGCCGCGCGGAGGTCCTGCTGGACGCGCGCGTCGTCGGCGGCCTGCGGATGATCGACGGGGGCGAGGCGGACGACAAGATCATCGCGGTGCTGGAGGGCGACGACCTCTACCGCGACGTGCGCTCGGTCGACGCGCTGCCGCCGGTGCTGGTCGAGCGCCTGCGCCACTACTTCGAGACCTACAAGCTGGTCCCGGGCGAGCCCGCGGACGTGCGCATCGAGGACGCGTACGGGCCCGAGCACGCGTTCGCGGTCGTGGAGGCCGCGCTGGCCGACTACGCGGAGGAGTTCGGCGCGCCGGAAGACGCGCTCGCGGAGGAGGCGCGCTCGTGACCGGCCCCGCCGACTCGGCCCTCGTCACGCGCGAGCTGGCCGCCATCGACCGCGGCGACGCGGACGCCGTGGACCGCCTGATGCCCGTCGTCTACGACGAGCTGCGCAGCCTCGCGGGGCGGTACCTGCGGCGCGAGTCCGCCGACCACAGCTTCCAGCCGACCGAACTCGTGCACGAGGCCTTCCTGCGCCTGTCGCAGGGCGCGGAGATCGACGTCAACGGTCGCACGCACTTCTACGCGATCGGCGCGCGCGCGATGCGGCGCATCCTGGTCGACCACGCGCGCGCGAAGCGGCGCGAGAAGCGCGGCGGCGGGCGGCGCAAGCTGTCGCTGGAGGAAGGCCTGACGCTGACCGCGAACGACGACGAGGACGTGCTGCTCGTCGAGGACCTGCTGGAGGAGCTGCGCGAGCAGGACGAGCGCCTGGCGCAGATCGTCGAGCTGCGCTTCTACGGCAACCTGACCGTGCCCGAGGTCGCGACCGCGATGGACATGAGCACGCGGTGGGTCGAGAAGCAGTGGACGCTGATCAAGGCGTGGGCGCGCGGGCGCCGGGACGGGGACGCGACGGCGCGAAAGTCGACCTCTCGGGACCCGCCGGCGGCATCTTCCTGGACGCCCTCGAGCGCGAGGGCGACGCGCGCGACGCGTACGTGCGCGAGGCCTGCGCCGGCGACGCCGAGCTCGAGGCGCAGGTGCGTTACCTGCTCGACCACCACCGCGACGAGGACATCGTCACGACGACGCGGCGCCCGCGGCAGGACCGCAAGGCCGAGCCGGAGCCGTCGTCGCGGGAGGTCGAGCTGATCCAGACCGGCGAGCTCGTCGCGCGCGCGTTCGGCGGCCCGCGGACGCGCGCGGTCGTGTCCCTGTCGATCGCGCTGGTCGTGCTGCTCGCCGGCGTGTGGGCGCGCGGCGCCGTGCTCGACGCGATGGACGCGCAGACCCGCGAGACGCTCGAGAGCCGCATCGGCATGGAGCACGCGCTGCTGGACGAGTGGATCTCCGGGCTGGAGACCGACGTCGAGACGGTGTGCAACGACCCCGAGCTGCGCGCGGTGGCGGAGGAGCTCGCGCGCGCCGGCACCGACTTGAACCGGTCGCTGGACGAGCGCCGCGCCGCGCTGCTCGCGGAGGAGCGCCAGGACCGCGTGACGCGCGCCATCGACCACGTGCTGCGGCGCCCCGACCTCGAAGGCTACGCCCTGGTGCACCGCTCCGGCGTGCTGCTGGCGACGCGCAACGAGCGCTTCGTGGGGGAGCAGCTGTCGGGCGCGAACGCGCCGACCGGCGACACGCGCTTCTCGCCGCCCTCGAACCCCGAGCAGTGGGTCGGCGCGCGCACGCGCATCCCCGGCGGCCTCGAGGCGGTCGAGGCGATGGCGTGGTTCGAAGCGCCGGTGCTCGTGGGGGAGCCGAAGGAGGGCGGCGCGGCGCCGACGCTGGTCTCGCTCGTCGTCGGCTCGCCGGCCGAGGAGTTCCGGCGCGTGTTGCGCCTCCGCGAGCGGGAGATGTCCGCGGGCAGCGAGACGTACGTCGTCGACGCGCAGGGCTTCCTGCGTTGCCGCAGCCGGTTCGCCGACGACTACCTCGCGGCGCTCGCCGAGCGCGAGATCGAGCCGATCTGGCTGTCGGGCCCGCTGCCCGAGGGCGCGGCGAAGCGCGTGCCGAACTTCGCCGTCGTCGACCCGGGCCGCCCCGTGCGCGAGTTGCCGCGCGGCGGCGTGTTGCCCAGCGCGTCGCGCACGCGGATCGTCGACGACGTCGTGCGCCGCGCGGGCCTGAGCGACGCGGACGCGCCGAACTCCGGCGTGCGGATGGAGCCCTACCGTGACTACCGCGGCGAGCTCGTCGTCGGCGCGTGGGCGTGGATGCCCGACCACGGCTTCGGGCTGGTCGCGGAGATGAGCGCGGAGGAGGCGTTCGCCGCGCGCCGCTACGTCGACCTGATCCTGCTGCTGGTCCTCGCGCTGCTGGGCGTGATCCTGCTGTTCGGCTTCTCGACGTCCTTCGCCGTCGTGCGGCTGCGCAAGCGCATCGAGAGCGGCGCGCAGCTCGGCCCGTACACGCTCGGCGACCGCATCGGCGAGGGCGGGCTGGGCGAGGTCTACCTGGCGCGCCACTCGCTGCTGCGCCGGCCGACCGCGATCAAGCTGCTGAAGCGCGACCAGGTCGACGCGGAGTCCGTCGCGCGCTTCGAGCGCGAGGTGCAGCTCGCCAGCCAGCTGACCAACCCGCACACCGTCGCGATCTACGACTTCGGCCGCACGCTCGAAGGGACCTTCTACTGCGCGATGGAGTACCTGGACGGCCTGACGCTGTCGCAGGTCGTGCGCCTGTCCGGCGACCTCGACCCGGCGCGCGTCGTGCACGTGTTGCGCGGGGCGTGCGCCTCGCTGGGGGAGGCGCACGCGCGCGGCCTGGTGCACCGCGACGTCAAGCCGATGAACCTGATGCTGTGCAAGCACGGCGGGCGGCACGACTTCGTGAAGCTGCTCGACTTCGGCCTGGTGAAGGACATCTCGAGCGAGGCGACGACACGCGAGTTGACCAAGCCGACGCGGATCAGCGGCACCTTGCTGTACCTCGCGCCCGAGCGCCTGCGCGACCCCTCGCGCGTCGACGGTCGCACCGACCTCTACTCGCTCGGCGCGGTCGCGTTCTACCTCTTGACCGCGAAGCACCACCTGTCCGGCGGCACGGACGTCGACCTGCTCGACCGCATCCTGCGCGAGGCGCCGCGCCGGCCGTCGGCCTGCACGGACCAGCCGATCCCGACGGCGCTCGACGACCTGGTCCTCGCGATGCTGTCGAAGGACATGGACGCGCGCCCGCGCGACACGGACGCGGTGCTGGCCGCGCTGGACGCGATCGAGGGCCTGGATCCCTGGACCGAGGAGCGCGCCGCCGGCTGGTGGCGCGCCCACCGCGGCTGAGGGGCCCTCCCGGACCGCCCCGGAGGTCGCGCGAGAAAACCCGCGGGCCCCGTGCGGGTTCCGGCGGCGGACGTCGCGTCGGTGGTGGGAAGGAGCTCCGGGCGCCCGCGCAGGCGCCCACCCCCCCGGACTCCACCCGCTCTCTCTCCGCCGGGCCCGTCGTTCCTCCTCCCCCCTCCGGGGCGGCGGGCCCGGCACCTCTCACGGGGCGGCCCTCCCGGCGACGGCGCCGAAGGGTCGACGTCGGAACCCGCCGACGTCGCGGCCGCCCTCCGCGCCGGCGCGCGCGCTGAAACGGCCGCGCGTCGGCGGTACCATCGTGCGCGCTGCCGGTCCGCGCGGGCCGGCGTTCCGAAGGCGCGCGATCCCAGGAGGAGAGACCGTGACGGACATCGAAGGCATCGGCGGCGTGTTCGTCTTCTCGAACGACCCCGGGACGCTCGCGGACTGGTACGCGGACCACCTGGGCATCGAGTTCGAGTTCCGCCTGGAGAGCGGCACCTCGGGCCGGACCTACCTGGCGCACGACCCGCACGGCAAGGGCGTGGTCTACCCGACGGTCTTCAGCATCATGGAGGCGCGCGTCGAGCTCCCCGCGCTGGAGTCCGACGCCGCGCCGCCCTCGCCCTACGGCGACGCGCGCGTGATGATCAACCTGCGCACCCGCGACCTGGACGGCGTGCTCGAGCGGCTCGCGGCGCGCGGGGTGACGCCGATCGGGCGCGAGGACAACGAGTACGGGCGCTTCACCTGGGTCTACGACGGTGACGGGAACCGCCTGGAGCTGTGGGAACCGCCGGCGGAGATGCCGCCGGTTTGAGCGCCGTGACGATCCGGGCGGCGTCGCTCGTCGTCGCCTCGATCGCCGCGCTGTGGTGCGGCGCCGGCGCCGCGAGCGCGCAGGAACCGCTGCGCCGGGTCCCCGTCGAGCTCGTCGGCCCGCTGCGCGAGGCGCGCTTCCTTTCGCGCGGCACGGCGTCGGTCGCGCGCGCCCCGCTGGAAGAGGGCGAGCGCCGCGCGCTGTCGTTGCCCTTCGGCGGGGGAGACCTGGGCGCGGTCGATCCGCGCGCCGCCGCGGAGGCGCTGCGGGTCGAGGCGGATCCGATCGCCGGCGTGGTCGTGGTGCGCGCGAGCGAGGCCGTCGGGCCGGGGCGCGCGCCGCGCGGCCTCGCGCGCCGCGGCCTGCCGCCGGTCGCGCCGCCGCGCCCGCGCCTCGACCTGCCGCGCGCGTTGCTCGTCGCGGGGGGGGCGCTCGCGGTCCTCGCGCTGCG